>CAJUIJ010000033.1 GCA_910586175.1 uncultured Muribaculaceae bacterium
CCGTGCCAGAAATCGAAGAGCTTTGATGGTCCTACCACTAAGATTGCCTGCTCTCCGCTGCGTAGCTTCGCTATGCAGAAATGTCGCCAGTTTGGTCCCGGTTTTAGCAGTTCGTCGTCGGTAGCCTTATAGTTGAGCGTTACCTTAACACCACATTCCCGGTTTATTCTTGCCATAATATTTCTGAATATAGAGCCGTGGGTGGCGTCATCCTTCAGATTGTTGCTAAAGATGTAATAATGTATCATCTCGTGCACCATGGTGTCGATGTATTCAGATTCCGGCAAGTCGTTGAGCACGCTTATCTCTATGTGAATCGATTTGTGTCCGGTGCGTGTATCTGTGCGAACAACTGTCAGGCCCATGCTCCGCTTGCGGCGATTTAGATGAATCGGAGGCCTTACCAACGAGCCTCCGAAACATAGTTGATTATACTTATCGAATATACTCTCAAGTTGTGCACGGGTTGGGAACATTATCGCTAATCCTTTTGTTCGCTATTCATTATGTTAAGGTATTCAGACAAGGGGATGTTACGGCCTCCCATGCTTCGCAGGTGTGGGGTTTCGAATTGGCAATCAATCATCTTGGCTCCCATTTTCTGCAATCGGTGAGCCAAGGCCACGAGTGCCACTTTCGATGCGTCAGGCTTCAGCGAGAACATGCTCTCTCCGCAAAACACACCATTAACCATCACTCCATACAAGCCACCGATCAATTCTCCATTATTCCACACCTCAACGCTGTGAGCCACCCCAATTTTATGTAGCTTCGTGTAAGCCTCAACCATTTGAGAGCCGAGCCATGCTCCCGGCTGGTCAATGCGAAGCTTCGAGCAGCCGTCTATCACCTTATCAAACGCAGTGTCGAACGTTGTGACATAGTCACCCTTGTTGAGGCGAGTACGCAAAGAGTGCGATACGTGAATCTCATCAGGAAAAATCACGAATCGGTCATAGGGGCAATGCCAATGCAATTGGTTCCACCATTCGCGTTCCCCCTCCGGCACATCAAGAAGCGTGAAATCGGTCCATGGGAAAATGCCATAAGAATAAGCGGCCACAAGACGCTCCGGCGATAAGTCACCACCCACGGCAAACAACGAGTCCTCCTCACGGTCAGATTCCGGCACATCAAGCGGATTTGGGAAATAGGGATAATCCGGATCTAACTGAAATATCATAGCTTCTTTTGATTTTGGTTGTTTTCTTTTTTGGGTTGTGAGACTGAAACTTTGACATTATGACATGATGTCATAATGTCATGATGTTATAGGGTCAGTTTCTCTTTTTCTACCTTCACCTTGGCTTGGCCTCCCTCTCGCAGATTTCCAAAGAGAATTGCTCGCATCAGGAGCGGCTTAAGCTGATGGTTTATCACACGGTCTATTTCACGGCCACCATAGATTGGGGAGAATCCCTCCTTGATGAGGAGAGCATGGGCATCGGCCGAGAGTTCGAGCGAAACATGCTTTGCAGTCAGCTGTGAGCGCAGGGCGTCAAGTTTCTTGTCGAGGATTCGTTCTGCCATCTCGCGCGTCATGTCGTGAAATACCGTTACATCAGTAAGGCGATTCAGGAACTCCGGTTTAAACTGCTTCTTGACAGCCCGCAGCATGGCCTCGCCACTCTGCACGGTTGCCCCAAAGCCAACCGAAGCCTGACGCGCAAATTGCGCTCCGCTGTTGGTAGTCATTATAATCACAGCATGACGGAAATCGGTTTTCTCCCCCTTGTTATCAGTGAGCATGCCATAATCCATCACCTGAAGCAGAATATTATAAATATCGGCATGAGCCTTCTCCAGCTCGTCGAGCAGCAACACACAGTGAGGCGACTTGCGCACAGCCGAAGTGAGCAGGCCACCGTCATCATAGCCCACATAGCCCGCCGGCGAACCGATAAGTTTGGCCACGGTATGCTTCTCGGCATACTCACTCATGTCGAAACGTATCAGAGGGACCGACAGCTCGTCGGCAAGCACACGGGCCACCTCAGTCTTGCCGACACCGGTAGGCCCTACAAAAAGGAGCGAAGCCATAGGCTTCTCTACATCCTTAAGACCCGCACTCGCCATAAGCACAGCCTCACAGACCTTACTCACAGCCTCATCCTGGCCAAACACACGCCGCAGCATATCCGCCTGCAACGACTCGAGACGGGCAGAATCTTCTTTATCTTCTGCAAGCACGTCCACATTGCAAATCTTGGCGAGCACTTGCGAAATTTGCGGCTTGTCTATCATCTTCGACAACGCATCGCCATGCACCTCTGCCCAAGCACCGGCCTCATCTATCAGGTCAATGGCCTTATCCGGGAGGAAACGCCCGTTGATGTAACGTTGGGAGCCGGTCACGGCATAGGCAATAGCCTCATCAGAATACATTACACCATGAAAATCCTGATACTTACTTTTGAGACCATTCAATATGGCGATGCACTCTTCTACCGACGGCTCTGCAATGTCGATTTTTTCGAAACGCCTTGCCACACCCTTGTTTTTGGCGAAAGCACGGTTGAACTCCTCATAAGTTGTGGCCCCCATAAACCTCAGCGAACCATTCTCAAGATATGGCTTCAGCAAGTTGGATATATCAAGCGAACCACCCTCCACACGACCGGCACCGACAATATTGTGAACCTCATCGATATAGAGTATATTTTTCACACCATCAGGAGCAGCGGAAGAAACTCCATCAAGAATCATCTTCAGGCGCTTCTCCATATCGCCGCGATACTGGGTACCCGCCATCATCGAGCCGAGGTCGAGCGAATAAATCTTTACTCCGCTCAATCTCTCCGGCACATCACCAGTGTTGATACGGGCAGCCAGGCCGTAAGCCAACGCGGTCTTGCCAACACCCGGTTCACCGACATGCAGCGGATTGTTCTTATCCTTGCGGCACAGCACCTGAATGGTGCGGTCCAATTCGCGGTCACGGCCAATGAGAGGGTTATGGGTCGCCACCAAATTACTCAGGCAACTCACATACTGCATCCACTCCATAGCGTGGGGTGAAGTGTCAGCAATTGAAGCCTCATCCAACACATCACCATTGAGAGGATCCAGCATTTCCACGCTATCCCAATCAGTGTAATAATCAATCAGCATGCTCATGAAAGAACCCTTATCGCCCGAAGAAAGATAGGTCAAGGCATTTTGCGCCAATGAATCCCTCAAATCGAACATGGCCGACACCACATGTGTCACCCTGAGTTCATCTTGCGCGGAATTCAGTATATTGGCGAAAGCGTCGCGGATTACATCAGAAAGCTGCAACGAAGGGACAGGCATGTCATACTCCATATCAGCAGGGACAGGCTCGGCATTTTGCGTTATGTAATCGTACAAAAAGTCGGCAAGCTCCCTGCCGTGCACAGCATCGATAAACTGCTGCTGTCCGGCAATTGCCCAGAGCAAATGCTCAGGTGTAACAAACTGCTCGCGCAAAGACTTGGCCAAACGTATTGCCTCGTTGGTTGCTTCAATCAGAAGTTTGGATTGGCGTGGTATTTCCATAATAACAAATTGTATAAATCAACCTTTGCGTTCTATGCGGAGACGTAGAGGGAAGCCTTCCTCTCGTGCCATCTGCTCAGCCATATTCACTTTGGAGCGTGCTATGTCGTAACTGTAAGTACCCACAAGAGCCTTGCCATTGTTGTGAATCTCAAGCATGATTTGCTCCGCATCGGCAGCATTTCGATAAAAGACTGTGCGAAGCACCTCCACCACAAAGTCCATCGTGGTGAAATCATCGTTGAGCATATAAACATCAAACTTGTCAGGTTCCTTGATATTCAATCTTGACATCAAGGATGATTGCGATCCGGATTGCGACACTTTTTTTCAGGTGTTAAGTGATAGTTATTAGATATTAGTTATGAGGTTGTTTACTTATGCAAGTTTATTGGTTAGTAATTCTTGGTGATAATTGCCATTGCTTCTCGGTGGTGCGCTTCAGCGTCAGCGGAAACTCCGATTGGAGCACCGACGGCTGCTCCGCTTCGCAAGGCAGTATGCCGAACTTCTCCAGCACCACGGTCTCTCCCCTTTTTAGCCTCATATATATTTCTGCCACATCAGCATCACTGTCGAAACTCAGGATTGCGTTGGCAAACTCATTTACGCAGCATTCCTCACTTTCACACTTGCCGGAGGGCACAGTACCGTCAATCCGCAGCGCCGGACACAGAATCTTGCACTTCACGTTTCACTTTCTTTATTGGTTTACGATATATTTTCTGCGAATGAATGCGGTAATATTCGAGCGAATCGAAAGGCAAAGAGGCGAGCGACACGCTGTCGGCCCAAAGCGGCAACTTCGACTGACTGTCGATTGTCAGATTGCCGAAAATACGGCGTATGCGACGCGCGGTGTCAGTCTGGAGATTCAGTTCGAGTTTGCGGTCGGAGAGCTGCTTAGTATTATAAGCCTTGACTCCATCTTCATACTCCACTCCAAGTAGAGCCACACCTTCTGCCCTTGTGTTGAAACGCATGTTCAGTCTCAGCTTCTGACCCGGTTCAACCTCCGACGAAGGAATAGAGAAGTCAAGACCGTCAGACGAAGCAAGACCGCTGAACATCATCATGCGTCCGTATGGCCACAGGTCGTCAAACTGAAGCGACTCTCCCTTGCCGGCATATTTCCTCTGCTTGGCATCCAATTCCTTCTCCACCTTCTCGCACAATATGTAATACTTGTCAGGATTGCGGCTATACCAGGCTATAGTGGAGTCATACTCCTCACGGCTAACCTTATGACTGCGGAGCACCGACATAAGCAGGCCATCATCATCGCCGGAATGCAAACTGAAAGAATTTCCACGTTCGCAGGCACGAGCCAATTCATAATCGGCCACAATGGGAGCCATCTCCTGATCAGACATCACCTTGTCGGGACGTTTCACACATGCACCGAGCGAAAGGAGCGAGAGGAGAGACAGAGGCAACGCCAACTTCAAAGTATATTTACACAGATTGCTGCGCATCATTGCTTTATTATTTCGAAACATCCATACTCTTGCCATTGTCACCCTTGTCGCCGATTGCGGCGAAAGCCAAGGAAAAATCGCGCGTATAGAAAAGAATCAGAAGAGCCACGCCCACGCAGATAGAAGCATCGGCAAGATTGAATATATAAGCAAAAAACTCATAATAATCGCCACCTACCCAAGGCATCCACTCAGGCCAATAGAAATCGAAAAGAGGGAAATAGAACATATCGACCACGCGACCTTCAAACCAGTCAGCATATCCACCGCCGGGAGGGAAAGCCACCGCCAATTCGGGGGGCATCGGATTATTGAAGAGACGTCCATAAAACACGCAGTCGAAAATATTGCCGGCAGCGCCGGCAGTGATAAGAGCCACTGCCACTATAAAACCGGTGCGCAATTCATATTTCAGGCGAATCTTCACCAGAAACCATATAAAGAGGCCCACGGCTACAATACGGCCGAACGTGAGCAACAGCTTATTCCAGAGTTCGAGTCCGAAAGCCATGCCATTATTCTCGATAAACTTCAGATGAAACCAAGAAGTTATCTCATAATCCTCACCGAGATAAAAATGAGTCTTCACCCAAATCTTTATTATCTGGTCTGCAATCAGCACCAGCAGTATAATCGCCGAGGCGAGCACACCCGCATTAGTGCGTATCGCCGAAGGAGCTTGTCCTCCGGCGATACGGTCATTATTGTTATTCATCAACTGCGACATATCAGCGAGACACGCGGGCGAATACCTTTTCACCGTCGATATCGAGTTCCACTACTCCATCGCCGGCAAGATCATTCACGAGTAAAATTTCATTTGCGAGTACCTGCGAGGCCACATAATCGCTGAACTGCGAGAGGGCCTCACGCACCGAGGGCAGATCGCTGAGTTCGACACGCACCTTGTCGGTAATCTCGAAATCAGACGACTTGCGGATGTTCTGCACGCGGTTGATGAGTTCGCGGGCCATTCCCTCGTTACGGAGTTCGGGGGTAAGGGTAACGTCCAGAGCCACGGTGACACTGCCATCGTTAGCTACAAGCCAACCCGGGATATCCTCCGGAATCACCTCCACATCGGCGAGCGTCACCACCGGTTCGCCAGGCAGATTCTCAAACTTATACTCGCCATCTTTCTCCAGTTCGGCAATCTGCGACTGCTCCATGGCCGTGATAGCCTTGCCGAGGTCCTTCATGATTTTGCCATACTTAGGACCGAGCTTCTTGAAGTCAGCCTTCACACGCTTCACGAGACCGGACTCCTCGTTCTCAACAATTTTGAGTTCCTTGACATTAAGCTCGCCAAGCAGAATCTGCTCCACAGCCCGGAGGTCATCGCGCTGGGCATCGTTCATCACCGGCACAAGAAGCGTGCGCAGAGGCTGGCGCACCTTGAGATTAGCCTTGCGGCGCAGAGCCAACACATTTGAAGTGATAACCTGAGCAAGGTTCATGCGTTCCTCCAGACGCTTGTCGATTGCAGACTCGTCGGCCTTGGGGAAGTCAGCGAGATGCACAGAGAGATACTCTTCGCCGGCAGAAGGAGCCATGAGGTCAGCATACAGGCGGTCGGCATAGAAGGGGGAGAAAGGCGCCATGAGCAACGCCACTGTCTTCAGACACTCGAATAGAGTCTGATAAGCGGCAAGTTTATCCTGATCCATATCTCCGGCCCAGAAACGCTTGCGGTTGAGGCGTACATACCAGTTGGAGAGATTATTGTTTACAAAATCATCGATGGCACGTGCCGCCTTGGTCGGCTCATAGTCATCGAGGTCTGCCTCCACCTCCTTGATTAGAGAATTCAGCAGCGAAAGAATCCAACGGTCTATTTCGGGACGCTCTGCGAGGGGCACCTGCTTCTCTGTGCCGGTGAAACCATCTACATTGGCATAGAGAGCGAGGAACTTATAAGTATTGTGCAGCGTAGCGAAAAGTTTGCGACTAACTTCAGCCACACCCTCCTCATCATACTTCAAGTTATCCCATGGCGACGAATTGGATATCATGTACCAACGCACCGGGTCAATGCCGAAACGCTCAATGTTGTCAAACGGGTCAATGGCATTGCCGAGACGTTTCGACATCTTGTTGCCATTCTTGTCAAGCACGAGGCCGTTGGAGATAACTGCTTTGTAAGCTACAGAGTCGAATACCATGCCGGCAATGGCATGGAGCGTAAAGAACCAACCGCGTGTCTGGTCTACACCCTCGGCGATGAAATCGGCAGGATACACCTCACCGGAGTCAAGGAGCTCCTTGTTTTCGAACGGATAATGAATCTGAGCATAAGGCATCGCCCCTGAATCAAACCACACATCAATAAGGTCAGACTCACGCTTCATGGGCCTGCCGCTCTCAGAGACGAGGATATAATCGTCTACATAGGGACGGTGCAGGTCGATAAGTTCATAATTCTCCTTTGTATACAGACCCGGCACGAAACCCTTGTCGCGAAGCGGATTGGACTTCATGAAACCCTTGGCGACAGAATCATCGATACGACTGCAAAGATCCTCCACACTCTCTATGATTATTTCCTCGCGGCCATCCTCAGTGCGCCAGATGGGCAATGGAGTGCCCCAATAGCGCGAGCGGGAGAGATTCCAATCCTGCACATTCTCGAGCCACTTGCCGAAACGTCCGGAGCCGGTAGAGGCAGGTTTCCACTTTATAGACTCATTAAGCGACATGAGCCTCTCGCGTGCCTGCGGGGTGCGGATGAACCAACTGTCGAGCGGATAATAAAGCACAGGCTTGTCGGTGCGCCAGCAATGCGGATAATTGTGGGCATGCTTCTCCGTGCGGAATACAAGTCCCGCCTTCTTCAGGTCAATGCATAGTTCCACATTGAGATCCTCGGCTGCTCCGGCGGCCTTCTCATCGTAGCGGCCATTTACTGTATATTTCGGATCGTAGGCATTCTTCACATACTTACCGGCATATTGCGAATATAACGGCAGGTCTACGCACTTATCCACAAATTCAGTTGCAAGCTCATCCACAAGATAGAACTTACCGGTAAGGTCGACCATCGGACGGGTCTCCCCTCTCCTGTTGATCATAAACAGTGAAGGGATGTTTGCAGCCTTTGCCACCTTGGCGTCGTCGGCACCGAATGTCGGAGCGATATGCACGATGCCTGTACCGTCGTCGGTGGTAACGTAATCACCGAGTATCACACGGAACGCGCATTCCGAAATTTCGACATACTTATCATTGCCGACAGTGTATACCTTGTCGGGATTAGCTTCGGCATATTCGCGCACGAAAGCAGGTGAGAAATCTCCCACAAGTTCGGTGGGCTTGACCCAAGGCATGAGCTGCTCATAGTGCATACCCTCAAGTTCAGTTCCCTTCCACTTGCCCACAATCTCATAAGGCACCACCTTGTCGCCGGCCTTATAGTCAGAAAGTGCTTTATCCTTCCCTTCTTTCTTGAAATAAGAATTGACTAACACCTCAGCCATCACAACGGTGAGAGGTTCGCCGGTATAGGGGTTGAACGTACGCACGGCCACATAGTCAAACTTCGGGCCAACACAGAGAGCGGTGTTTGAGGGGAGGGTCCAGGGGGTTGTGGTCCAAGCCATGAAGCAAGGTTTGCCCCATCCGGTCATTTCGGGTTTGGGATCCTTTATTCCAAAGAGCACCGTTGCGGTGAGATCCTTCACATCTCGATAGCAGCCGGGCTGGTTAAGCTCATGAGAGCTAAGGCCTGTGCCGGCAGCCGGCGAATAGGGCTGTATGGTATATCCCTTATAAAGGTAGCCCTTCTTATAAAGCTGAGCGAGCAGCCACCACACAGACTCTATATAGCGGTTATCGTAAGTGATATATGGATTGTCAAGGTCAACCCAATAGCCCATCTTGTGGGTGAGGTCAGTCCACTCCTTGGTATACTTCATCACCTCTCGGCGGCAGGCAGCATTATATTCATCCACAGAGATTTTCTTGCCGATATCCTCCTTTGTGATACCGAGAGTTTTCTCCACGCCGAGTTCCACGGGGAGGCCATGGGTGTCCCAACCGGCCTTGCGCTTCACGTGGAAGCCCTTCATGGTCTTGTAGCGGCACACTATATCCTTGATGGTTCGGGCCATGACGTGATGGATACCGGGCATACCGTTGGCTGAAGGGGGACCCTCATAGAAGACGAAAGATGGGCAACCCTCGCGCTCCTTCATGGAACGTTCGAAAAGATTATGAGCATCCCAGTCGGCAAGCACCTCCTTATTGATATCGGAGAGGTTGAAGCGGGAGCTGTATTCCTTGAATTTCATATATGTTGTTCTTTATTTTTAAATTAATGTTTTGTACCCTTCGCACCCTTTGCGCCTTTCACACCACCGCCGAGGGCAAATATATTCTGGTCATAGGTGAAAGTCTTACGGTCGGTAGCACGCTTGCGCTTGAGAGCGAGAGCCACGAGCTTATCCATAAGCTGAGCGAACGAAATGCCGGTAGCCTCCCAGAGATAGAACGAGAGAGAGCCGGGAATGGTGTTGATTTCGTTGACGTATACAGAATTATCCTTACGGTCCACCATAACGTCGATACGACTTACGCCGTGGCATGAAAGCACGCGGAAAGTCTCGCCGGCCATATGTCGTATTTTCTCGGTGAGGTCAGCGGGGAGTTCGGCGGGTATGCGCTTGTCGCTTGACTGCATGCCCTGGTTTGTCTTAGTGCCACCCATATACTTATCTTCGTAAGAGAGGAACTTGCCGCTCTTGATGGGTTCCTCGAGCACCGAGCTCTGATGGTCATCGGCATCGCCAAGCACTGAGCAGTTGATTTCCTGAAGCTGCTCTATCATATGCTCCACAATGATGCGCTGGGAGAATTTCTCCGCGTTGTTGATTTTCTCAATGAGTTCATTACGGTTGGCGGCAGTGCCTATACCTACCGACGAACCGAGATTGGCCGGCTTCACGATAACCGGATAACCAAGTTTCTCCTCCACCCGTGCAATGATTGCCTCTTTGCCGGAGTTCCATTCATTGTCGGTAAACCATACATAGTCTACCACGGGAATACCTTCAGAACGGAGAATCATCTTCATCGTGATTTTATCCATGCCATTGGCAGAAGAGAGGGTGTTGCAACCGGCAAAAGGAATGCCTATAGTCTCAAGCAGACCTTCGAAGATGCCATCCTCGCCATTTGTGCCATGCAGCACGGGGATAGCCACATGGAGTTCTGCCACTACAGGGTTCTTCTTGGCAAATAGACCGGTGTGAGCCTTATAGAGGTTATAGTCACCATATTCGGGGCGCATGAACACCTCGTCAGCCTCAGCCACAAGCTTATTCAGGTCGCGATAATTCTTGAGGTCAAGAAGGTTCGCCCCGGTGTACCAACGGCCCTGCTTGGAAATATAAATAGGTATAATACTATACTTATTGGTGTCGAAAGCGTTAATGGCCTGGAGAGCCGAGATGACGGAGATTTCATGCTCCACAGAGCGACCTCCGAAGAATACTGCTACGTTAGTCTTCATTTTCAATACTTTAAGTGCACCGAAGCCAAGAGCCACGATACGTCTAAACCTGTATTAGTATCGGACTCAAAAAGTCCGAATGATTCAATCTGCAAATTTACCAAATTTTTGGCTAAGATGCAATATAATATAATGAATAACTAAAAATGAATAATTAATAACTGCGCTACGCGTCGGCATTTTCTTGTTGTCGTCGCTCATATCTGCAATGAGGGTGTACCAAAATTTGATACACCCTCACTTATGGTAGAAAAATGGAACTATTATCGATTTGCCATTATCTTAGCGGTCTGGAGTTGTCCGGCGGCATTTTCGGTTCTTACTATGTATAGGCCGGCTGCAAGACCTTTCAGGTCTATCTGCGAGGTGTTTGTCGCTGTGGCCACTGTAATTCCGTTGGCGGCAAACACTTCTATGCGCTTCATCACTTCTGCAAATATTAAGCTACCTTCATTGCTTATATATGAGGCTGCGCCATCTGCCACTGATTTCATACCAGACTTTGACGAGTGTTTCAATGAGAGCGAGTGTATGTTGATACCCTCATTATTATCAGATGCGAGTTCGAGTTTCAGTCTGTACTTTCCTACTTCTGGAAGATTCAGCACCACATTAGACGATGCCGGACTATCGATAGGGGCATTGACCGTCACTCGCTTGATGAATATTGGCTCGGGTGCATCTGCACTCTCCGCTTCTATCGATTCAGTAGCGAGAGGCGACTCTTCTTCAGGAGCCGGCTTTAGACCGCCCAACTTGATGGCATACACATCAAGGGCCTCCTCTTGCGCCTCATTGTCGCACGAGAGTGTCATATCAAGTTCCACCACAGGTTTCTCCACATCTTTTGTATAGAAAGGAGGCAATGTGGTATAATAGGAACCGGCACCATAGTCATCACCCTTGCTATAGCAAGATAAAGCCGACTTCTCCTCAGCAATGATAAAGCCTCGCGATTCCCAGCTGTCGGTTGAGGTTTCATTATCAAAAGATGGGGTGTAAGGAAGTTCCACACAGTCGCCTAACACTTTCGTGCTGTAACCTACGGTAACGGCACCTTCCATCTCGCCATTCAATGCGCTTATGGCATAACGGTATACGTTCCATGGAAGTTCGAGCGAAGCCTCGTCAACAAACGAACCGCCTGAGCATTCGCCTGCAAGCACCTTCTCTGCATCTGCATCCTTGCCTGCGATTCGGTAGATGCGATACTTCAGATTTTCCATATCCACATAGCCATTGTGCAAGGCAACGGTACCGCTCAATTCAGTCCATGAGAGGAGTGCAGCTCCTCGCTCGTCAGTATCAAGCGAAATCGAGAAACCGGAAACGCTCTTGGGATAATCGTAACCGACCCACATCTTCTGCGACTCCACGACGTTAGACTCATTATCGCCCAGCTTAGCCACTACAGAATATGTATAATTGTTCTCTACAGGAACGTCGTCAATAAAGTCTACAGCGCTTCCGGGCACACACTCCTCCCCTTCGATAGTCTTCACGATCACCGGCTGAGCATCCTCACCCTCTGCGAGTCTTGATACTGTAACCGACGAGAGTTCGCTGAGCGAAGCGCCACTGTTGGTCTTATCGGGGATAGTGAAAGAAATGGATACTGACTTTGCACCGGTCGCATCAGGCACCACAGAGAAATCAGCTACATCAGCCGGGAGCGAGATGGACTCCTCCACACATATATCATCGAGGAAGATCCGGTTATAGTTCATGAACTGAGCCTGGAAGCCGATGTTGTAATTGCCGGAAGTCTCGGGCGTGAAGAAAGCCTCTACAGTCATCTTCTCTGATTCACCCTTATTTATATTTACCTTCGCAATCTGAGCCTGGGCATCAAACGATGCAGAAGAGCCGGCAGTGATAACCAGGTCTTGCGGCACCGGTTCTGTCCATCCTCCATATCCATACCAATCATCATCGTCTTCATCTTCATCTACCCATGAGAGAGCTGAAATGCGATAGGTATGTCCGGCTTCAAGCTTGAGCGGAGGAGTCATGACATTTGACTTGGAGCTTGAATAGCTGGAAGTCTTGAATTGCAGATAACCGGAATAGTTTCTTTCCCATTTATAGGAATTGTTGGTGGCAATCACCGTGAAAGTGTCGAGCGAAGAGGATTGGCTGAAATCTTCGGTGAATGGCAGAGTCATAGATCCGCCGCCAAACATCGGACCAACCTTGCATTCAGCAGACTCAACACCATTGTAAACTACAAACAGACGGTAGGTATATTTACCCGGGCCATCAACCTCTGCGTCTACATATGGGGAATCGCCTTGATAATTCTCGGTAATCACTACCGGCTCTTCACTATCCTTCTGGCGTGTGATTTTTATAAAAGCCTTCTCGCTATCAATCCAGCCACCGTTGTAGCCCTCTATGCGCTTCGTGAAGCTGATGCGGAAGCCATTGTCGAGAGGTTCGAGCTTGGCTTGGTTTGCCACAAGGTTGAGGCACTTCGAGTCCTCCCCTATCCAGTTGCTCTGAGTGGATTGAGGGGTGGGGTTTACACCATCTCCCAGATAAGTCTGCAAGAAATAATAATACTTGCCCGGCTCCGGGACATCATTATCTACCACTGAGGTCTGTTCACCCGGGACTCCATCAGTGATATCGGCCACGAGGTGAGCCTCTGACACGCTAAACGAGGAGGATGTCTGACGATAGAGCTTGCCACATACTGCCGAAAGGGTGACACCACCGTCGGTCTTGGTGGGCCAAGTCCAGGATATTGTGGCCTTGAGTTCCGGACCGTCAGGACGGGTGGCACTCATGCCTGTGACCTTCTGCGGGAAATCGACCTTAAGGTCTGCCGTAATCGTCTTGACCATGAAATATGATACGTCACGGTTTTTGCCGCCACGAATCACCACGCCAAATCGATATGTGCCATCTTGCGTCACCTTGAACTCTGTATAGGAGGTGGCAGAGGGTTTGTCGGCAAAGATGGGTGTAGTCTGATTTAGGGGATTATAACATGTCAGATCGCTTGTGCCGATAGTTGAATAATTCTCATCGTCGAGAGTATAAGCAAACATGAAGGCCATGTCGTGATTATAATCGGATGATGTGACCGAAGCCCGGAGCAGATAAGTGTCGCCGGCGCTCAGTTGCACCGCCTCATCTACAAACAAGCCTTGACCGTCGCCACGCGTATCATCGCCACTGCCATAAGAGGAATAGCCGTAACGTGGATGCGCCTGATAATAAGTTTGATCTCCTGTGACAAGTTCCCAAGGCGACCCATCCTTGTTGATCTGCAACCAATCGGCCGACGCGTCGTAAGTTTTAGCGGTGGCTCCCGCAGAACATAGGAGCATTGCGGAGGCAAGTGCCGCTGTGGAGTAAAAATGTTTCATGATTAAAAAGTTTAGAAATTCTGCGGAGCGGATAGCGAACAACACTCACCGCTCCGCAAAAAATGGAAATTATCTTACAATTAGCTTGGCAGTGACATCGCCACACTTCACCACATAGACACCACGGTGGAGCATATAACGCACACTGTCGGAAGCTACCTTCTCATGCACATAGACTGCACCGGTGGCATCTGACACCATGATACTGTCACCGGCATGGCCTGTCACGAGAATGCCGTCGCTGAGCACACGGATTGAGCTAACGGTGTCAACAACGTTCTCTACGCCGCTGCCATCTTCTGTCCATACGGAGACGGGGGCACCCTCCACACGCTCATCTCCCACCATGGCGGTGCTTCGCACAGTGTAGAGTACAGGCTCGCTGAAATCCACATTCTTATCGACGTAGCTCAATTCTTTGGTCTGCGAAGCGATAAGTTCGCCGTTGCGATACAGATTGTAGCCATCCACAACGGCAATGGGATTTGCCGCATCATACACTATGTCGTCAATGCGCAAGCCGAATTGGTCAGCACCATCCAGACCATGATGATGAAGTGCGAAATACTTTGCATCGGCCGGAAGCGTAAACTCATACTTCTTCCACTCACGAGTGTCGGGAGCAATCTCGGCATTGGGGAGCTGCACGAAGTCTTCAGGATTATCGCCGGTGGTCGAATACATCACTCTAAGCACCTCGGCATACTGCGGGTCGAGAATGTCAACCCACAAGCTTACATCAGAGCCTGGCACAACTTCGGGTGAAATCAGCCAGTCATCGGTCTTCCCCTTGGTCGATGAGAGACCCACGAGATACTGCTCTCCGCTGCGAGTAGAGAGAAGAGGATTGGTATTGCCGGCGAGGTTGAACACCTGGAAAGCCTTGGGCGTGTACTTGCCGGGATAAGTCAATTCGGAAATCGACCATACATTATTATAGTCGCGGTCGATATTCTTGAAGCCACGTATATTTTCGCCATATGTCCAGGCGTCGGCAAGCTCGAACGACTCAATGTCGCGGGCTTTGCCCCAAGAGAGGGAGGCACCATTGCCTACTTTCTCAACCTTTATAAACTCAGGCGAAGGAATCTGAGCCGCAAGCACCTGGAGCGACTTCTCCATTTCAGTCACCGCGACTTCGGGCTGACCTGCTACTGAGAAACGTGCAAGCACATTTCCGACGTCGACATTGCGCGGAGTATATTTGAAATCAAGTCTTACCTTTTGCGAAGCGGTGATAATACGCGGTGCATTCTCGGCAGTCAGATTACCTATTATGCCATTGTCGCCCACAAGAGTCATGGTGTATGCAGGCATCTCAAGGTCGTTGGTTCCGGCATTCTCGAGAACTATGCTTAACTCATAAGGTTCGCCTACCACTGCTCTTGAATTACCCTCCATAGCCGATATGGTAATCATGTTTTCGGGATAATTTGACACCGAATAGCTATCCATCAGCATATATTGTGTATAGTCAGAGAGTTCGCAATGTACGGCCAATTGCACCCAGCCCACGTTCTGACATTGTGAGGGGAGGGTGATGAGCTTATGCTCCCAGCCGTTGCCATCTTCGGGAGAGAATTGGGCGATGGGTGAAAGCTCCATATTGGGCGACTCGGCATAGATAGTTACGAACTGCGGAGAGATGGAACCGAAAAAGAGGCTGAAATCAGCCTTGGCATTGTGGGCACCCTTGGTGGAGAAACGCGGGAGCATGAGCTGCGTGCTGCCCATCCATGTGGCATAAAGCGCCACACCCGAATCGTTGGAAGCCTCATCGAGCAAGTCTCCAGGGTCAGTGAAGCCCCACGAGCAATAATCCTCACCGAGCTGCTGGATAGTGACAGGCTCGTATTTCATAATCACATCTTCACCTTGCAATGCGTAAACCTCTTTCAATGGAATCTGGAAAGGAGTGCCGAGATGCACGCCGAATGTGTGCATCACCTCGCTATAACCTGCCACGTTTTGCACGGCCAGGCCAAACTGATATAGATCTTGCGCATCGGTGGAGGCCACGCTGAAACTCCACTCTCGCAAAGCACCGATATTTTCAAACGGACGCCATTCCTCGGCCACACGGCGATAGATTATGACATCACCGGCCTCTCCGGCAAACTGTCCGAGTTCGTTAAGCTCAGGCACCGTGACATTGACCTTGAGTGTCAGGTTATCGTCAGTAGCTGTGGCGGAGACCTCGGGAGTGGCCGGACGATAGACTCCTGTGTAGATGGGAAGCTCGGCCACGAGGCCTTTACCTGCATCGGTAGAGGTAGTCACCTTGATTATATTCTCGCCCTGAAGAGTAGGCACAGCGAGTTTCATGCTCGCGCCCGGAGCACCTGTTATGGAAACTTCACCGGCACCGGCGTCGGCAGTCGCCGTGACAACAGTAGACTCTGCGAGGTTGCCGCCGGTGACATTGGCTGTGGGCATCACGAACGATATATTAGCCACCAGCTCACCACGCTCGCCCGGAGTGCCCGCCAGGAGAGACACTGCTGCGGGGGCATCGGCTGTTGCACCGGCCTCTTCCACGTTGAAGTTACGGGCATAGAGCCTGAACGAATTTAAAGGTGAAGTATAATGAATGCCGATATACCAAACACCGGCTTCAGGCACTGAGAAGATGGTCTCCGAAGTCTCGAAGTTTGGCTTGCGGCTCACTGTTTCACTCTCCCGTATCACCACTGCATCAGTTGAATTGGGATTGCGGGTAAGGGTTACTTCATAAGTTTCGGGAGCGGTGAAAGGATGGTCGCCGGTCCAGACATCCATAGAGAGGCGATACATCTGATCTTTGTCGGCAAAATTAATGGCGGGAAGGAAGAGCCATTCGTCAGAAAGATTGCCGGTAGAAGAGGCCAAAGGCGCAAGGCAATAGAACCCTCCGGTGTGTGCAGTTTGGTCGTCATAACGCCATCCACGCAACGGTTCGGCATTGAGAGGGTCGCGCTGATATGCGAACAAGTCAATCATGGACTGCTCGAGGTCGCCGGTAGCCGGATCTGCCTTGATTGAGACTGGCAGCTCCATTGCACCCTTGCCATAATAAGTGTCGGAGACACCCTTGTCCGATACCTTTCCTGCTGCGACAGCCTCCACTTCTGCAATGTGGCCGGAAGCTGAGGCTCCTGAAATCGAAACTGCATAACTTGTTTCGGCGATGGGTGTGGAGTTTAATTTCTTGCCGTCAAGATAGACATTATATGTCACGGTAGCGGCATCAACGTAGCCGAGATGCGCGCCGATGGTCACGGCATTCCATTTTACTGACTTGTCGGTCAATTTTATTCCAACCGGTTTCTCCGGTGTGTCGTAACCGAAGAAACGCTCTACTATGGCAGGGTTTCCATAAAGTTTGCCGTCATTGCCAAGCAGATAAGGCTTCAGCTCATAACGGTGCATACCCTCTGCAACATCAACGGGAATAGAAAGGGATTGGCCGGGGGTGCCGCTGAACGAACCGCTGACCTTGCTGCCATCGAGAGAAACCTCAAGATAGACTTTGCCCGAAATAGGGTTGCCCGATTCGAGCTTTTCAGGGAGCTTTACTGAAATTGTGCCTTTGAGTGCCGGACCCTCCACATTCACCTTTACATCTGAGGGTATTGCCGGTGCTCCCGGTGCTGCATACGGATCAAAGCATTGGAGTATGCTCCACTGCTCATCGCCGAGAGAGCCTATCTTAGTGATAGTGCCATCGAGTTTAAGCAAGACCATATCGAGGATTTCATTGTCCATGTTGTCCCATGTAGGCAGCAACGCCACGAAACCTTCATCTTTGGGTGAATAAGCCATGGAAGTCACATAAGTATCCATGTCATAGGAGTATGATTGCACATTCACAAACTTCTTGCCGGCAGAGTCATACTTGGAGAGTACGCAGGACTCATCGAGCATATAGAGAGTCTTGTCGGCGGGCGACCAAGCGAAAGCCATCCAGTCAGAAGGGACAGTCACTCCGAGGTCTGTAAACGAATAGTCAGATGCGTTGAACTTCTGGAGTTTATAACCATTACCCGTCTTGTTGTAAGTAATGACATAAGCTATGTCAGCCACATCATCGTAGACTGCCCGGAGCACACACTTCTCTGCACTGTCGAATACATCGAAATTGATAGTGCCGACAGGGTTTCCATTTGGCTCATCCAAGAGGTACATGCCTGCGTCGGTAATGCCGGTCTGGGTGGAGGCATATGCGAAAGCATAGAGTTGGCCGTTTCGCACAAATCCGCCACCATAAGGTGCGGTCATGGCACTCGGTTTTTCCCAATTCAAGTTTGCCATCGAACCGGACCAGCTATACCATCCTTGTGGGGATATACCATAAGATGGATACACTCGGAAGCCCTTGAGCGCTGCAGTAGCGAGTTGGCCGGCTTTTGCCGGAGCCGCGTTGCGCTTGTGTTGTTTCCTGACTTTGGTGCGTGCTTCGCGTGTCAATACACGCAAACGGGCATCGCCTGAGACTTCGGGAGGAAGGTTACGATTTCTGGCCAATAGTGCCGGACTGACACTGACCTCGCGCTTCGCAACCTCCGGAGGGGTATTCATGCGCTCGTTGCCCGACTCACGAGTCACATCGGCATAAACGGAGTTCCCAAACAAGGAGGCCCCGATTAGCCCGATAGACAATAAGGATTTTTTCATAAGATTAGTAATTAATTTGTCAAAAAATATTATTATAGTTGCTTTAATCGACTTTCTAATCCATTACAATATTTTTAGCAAATTTAATAATATTTTGCATATATCATAGACTGTTTGTCAAATAATATTTGTTATTATAAAAT
>CAJUIJ010000034.1 GCA_910586175.1 uncultured Muribaculaceae bacterium
CAATCATCCTGTGTGTATTGATAGTGTGTAAATTTGTGTTAAAATATAATTAAAAACGGGTGTGTGTTTGGCATATTAATATCTGAATGATTATATTTGTAATGAAAATTTGATTGAACTTACCGAATTAAAATGAAATATAGATTTTCACTACCTTTCATCTATATATTTGGCGTTTTTGTGCTTTTGCTTTGTCTTACGTCGTGTCATACATCGCGTAAGCATCATTCGCGTCCGGGGCATCCGCACATGGAGGAGATACATGTTGGTAATGTCAACAAGTGCCAACGTCAGATTATAGAAGAGGCGGTCACGTGGCTCGGCACTCCTTATAAGTATGCAGCTGCCGAGAAGGGTGAGGCGACCGACTGTTCCGGCATGGTGATGAAGGTATACGAACAGGCAGCCGGTCTGAAGTTGCCACGCAACTCGGCGAAACAGGCCGAATTTTGCGAGGAGATGAATGCAAGCGATGTCGATACAGGCGACCTTGTGTTTTTCGCCACCGGCAAGGACCCCAATAAGGTGTCGCATGTAGGCATTGTTCTTGATAACGAGAATTTCATTCACGCCTCCGCTTCTAAGGGAGTTGTCGTGTCTAAGTTCTCAAACAATTATTACCAGCGCACTTTCATAAAATTTGGCCGCGTGCCTAATGTGAGATGAAAAAGTGACTTACCTAATTTGTAAGGTATGTATATTTTTATTAAATTTGGACGTTGAAGCTGACTATTATATATGGTATGCTTCACGTCCATTTTTTATCGTTGCACTTTGTGAGCATATGTAATTTTGCGAACATCTGCTGTGGCGATTATTTATGCATATGAATTAAATTACTTAAATCAATACCGATACATGGACAAAAGAATTGCTCTTGATGCCGAATGGCATGAGTATCCTGAATTCCAGGCCGACATCCGTCGCGCACCTGACCGTGGTTACACTCTCGACAAGGATAACACTATCCTCGCTCTGAAGAATGCCCTGCGTTATCTCCCCGAGGAGCTGCACGAGAAAGCTGCTCCCGAATTCCTTGAGGAACTCCGCACTCGCGGTCGAATTTATGCCTACAGGTGGCGTCCGCAGGGAGACCTGAAGGCTAAGCCTATTGACCAATATAGGGGTAAATGCCTCGCTGGTAAGGCATTCCAGGTTATGATCGACAATAATCTGTCGTTTGACGTTGCGCTTTATCCTTACGAACTCGTCACTTATGGCGAAACAGGCCAGGTGGCTCAAAACTGGCTTCAATATCGGCTTATAAAGAAATATCTTGAGGAGCTTACAGAAGACCAGACGCTGGTAGTGGAGTCGGGTCATCCCCTCGGTCTTTTCCCTTCGCGCCCTGAAGCCCCGCGTGTGATAATTACAAATGCCATGATGGTTGGCCTATTTGACAATCAGAAGGATTGGCATGAGGCGATGCAGCTCGGAGTGGCCAATTATGGTCAGATGACAGCAGGAGGTTGGATGTATATCGGCCCTCAGGGCATTGTGCATGGCACGTTCAACACTATCCTAAACGCCGGTCGCATGAAACTCGGTGTGCCTGAAGATGGTGACCTCGCAGGTCATATTTTTGTATCTTCTGGTCTTGGCGGCATGAGCGGAGCTCAGCCTAAGGCTGCTGAAATAGCCGGTGCTGTAGCTATTATTGCCGAGGTGGATGCTTCACGTATCAAAACCCGTATGGATCAGGGTTGGGTAAGTATGACCACTGACTCCATTCCTGAGGCGTTCGAACTTGCCGAAAAGGCTATGTCTGAGAAAAAACCTCTATCTATCGCTTATCATGGCAATATTGTCGACTTGCTCGAGTATGCAGTGGCTCACGATAAGAAGATTGAACTCCTCTCTGACCAGACTTCTTGTCATGCTGTTTATGAAGGAGGCTATTGCCCCGCAGGCATATCGTTTGAAGAGCGGACTGAGCTTCTGCATAATGACCCTGAGAAATTCCGTGAACTCGTAGACAAGACTCTTCACCGTCACTTTGAAGCTGTAAAGGCTCTTGTGGATAAGGGTACTTATTTCTTCGATTATGGTAATGCTTTCATGAAGGCTGTTTATGACTCCGGTGTGAAGGAAATTTCAAAGAATGGTAAGGATGATAAGGCCGGATTCATTTGGCCCTCTTATGTGGAGGATATCATGGGTCCGATGCTCTTCGATTATGGCTATGGCCCCTTCCGTTGGGTTTGCTTAAGCGGCAAGCATGAAGACTTGGTTAAAACAGACCACGCTGCCATGGAGTGCATTGATCCCAACCGTCGCGGTCAGGATCGTGACAACTATAATTGGATCCGCGATGCGGAGAAAAATAATCTTGTGGTCGGTACACAAGCCCGAATCTTATATCAAGATGCTATGGGCCGTTTGCGCATTGCATTGAAATTTAATGAGATGGTGCGCAATGGAGAGGTCGGTCCGATCATGCTCGGACGTGACCATCATGATGTGAGTGGCACTGATTCACCCTTCCGCGAAACGTCAAATATCAAGGATGGTTCTAATGTTATGGCCGACATGGCTGTGCAGTGTTTTGCAGGCAATTGTGCTCGCGGCATGAGTCTCGTGGCTTTGCATAACGGCGGCGGTGTAGGCATAGGAAAGGCTATCAACGGCGGCTTCGGCATGGTGTGCGATGGTTCCGAGCGTGTAGACGAAATTTTGAAGAAGGCTATGCTCTGGGATGTGATGGGCGGTGTGGCCAGAAGAAGCTGGGCGCGCAACGAAAATGCAATGAGCACCGTCAAGGAGTGGAACGACACGCAGATGGAGAACGGTTTCTATATCACCGAACCCATAGTGGCAGATGAGTCAAAACTCGCCGAACTCCTCAAATAATCATCAAACTAAGTCTCAGATTTGAAGTAATATTTATTATAATTGAATATTACTTCCTAACTCATAACTCTGACTTAATACTTAAATTATTTTCCATGAAAAAGATAATTGAGTGTGTCCCCAATTTCAGCGAGGGACGCGACATGAATATAATCAAGGCTATCACCGATGAAATTGAGCGTGGCGGTGATGTGAAATTGCTTGATGTTGATCCCGGCAAGGCCACCAACCGCACTGTCGTCACTTTTGTCGGCGAACCTGAGGCTGTGCTTGAGGCTGCTGTGCGTGGTGTGAAGAAAGCTGCCGAACTTATCGATATGCGTCAGCATCATGGTGCGCACCCACGCATGGGCGCAACAGATGTGCTTCCGCTTATCCCGGTAAGCGGTGTTACGCTTGAGGAGTGTGCAGAACTTGCACGCGGACTTGCCAAACGTATTTCCGAAGAACTCGGCATACCGACTTATTGCTATGAGGCTGCCGCGTTCACGCCTGAGCGTAAGAACCTTGCGGTGTGCCGTGAAGGTGAGTATGAGGCGCTTCCCGAAAAGATGAACCATGAGGGAAAAGCTCCTGACTTTGGCGACCGTCCGTTTGATGAGGCTGCTGCTCGTACAGGTGCAACTGCAGTGGGTGCTCGCGATTTTTTGATTGCCGTCAATTTCAACCTCAATACCACTTCAACTCGCCGGGCTAATGCAATCGCCTTTGATGTGCGTGAGAAGGGTAGACCCATGCGCGAAGGGGGTAAGGTCAACGGTAAACCAATGAAAGATGCCGATGGAAACACTATCATGATTCCCGGTTCGCTTAAGTCAACCAAGGCAATAGGCTGGTTTATTGATGAATATGGCATAGCCCAGGTCTCGATGAATATCACTGATATGGGTGTTACTCCACTTCATGTGGCTTTTGACGAGGTGAGCCGTGCTGCTGCCGCTCGCGGTCTGCGCGTCACCGGTACGGAGCTTGTAGGCCTTGTGCCCAAACGTGCAATCATTGATGCCGGTAAGCACTATCTGCGCATGCAGCAGCGTTCGATTGGCATTCCTGAAAGCGAGATTATCAAGATTGCCGTGAAATCTATGGGGCTTAACGACCTTAAGGAGTTTAATCCTGAAGATAAGATTATCGAATATATGCTTACAGGAAATTCCGGCAAGAAACTTGTAGACATGACTTGCCGTGAATTTGCAGATGAGACTGCTTCAGAATCACCCGCTCCCGGTGGTGGCTCCATCTCTGCCTATATGGGTGCACTTGCAGCTGCATTAGGTACGATGGTGGCCAATCTCAGTGCCCATAAGGCCGGATGGGATGACCGCTGGGAGGAGTTTTCCGACCTTGCAGTTTCAGGTCGTGAGTCGCTCGATGAACTTATGACGCTTGTGGATAAGGATACTGAGGCTTTCAATAAGATTATGGATGTTTTCGCAATGCCTAAGAAGACTCCTGAGGAGAAAGCTCTCAGAAGTGAGGCCCTTGAGGCTGCCACTCTTTATGCCACTATGGTGCCGTTCGATACCATGAAGGCTGCGTGCGGCGTATTCCCTTTGCTTGAGGCTGTAGCGAAGTCGGGCAATCCGGCTTCGGTGAGTGATGCAGGTGTAGGTGCACTTGCCGCTCGTGCAGCAGTGCTTGGTGCTTTCCTCAATGTCAAGATTAATGCAGCCGGCCTTAAGGACCGCGCAGCTGCTGAATCTGTGCTTAGCGAGGCCCGGAAGATTGCAGACGCCGCTTGCGCTCACGAAAAAGAAATTATCGATATTGTAAACTCCGTCATTAACAGCTGATATGGAGTCAATCCTCATTAAGAATGCCAACATCTTCACCCCTCAGGGCAGCCGAGCCCTGAAGGGTGAAGAGATGGGTGCTTTATTGAATATTCATGAAGGTGCAGTGCTTTGCGTGGATGGCGTGATCACATATGTCGGCACGGAGGAATCCTTACCCTCAATTCCCGACGGCTGCAAGATTGTAGATGCCGGTGGTCGTGCCCTGATTCCAGGTTTCATTGATTCACACACTCACCTCATTTTTGGCGGTTATCGACCTGATGAGTTTGAATGGCGTCTCAAGGGCGACACTTATATGAGTATCATGGAGCGTGGAGGTGGCATTCAAAGCACTGTAAACGCAACACGCACCGAAGATGCACAATCTTTGAAGTGCAAGGCCCAGTGGTTCCTGAATCGCATGACTGAGATGGGTGTGACCACAGTGGAGGCAAAATCCGGTTACGGTCTTGACCATGACACTGAGCTTAAGATGCTTGAAGTCATTGACTCTCTGAGTCGTGATAATGCTGACAGGATTGGTGTGGTGTCAACTTTTCTCGGTGCGCATGCCGTTCCTTCAGAATTCAAAGGCAGAACTTCCGAATATGTAGACTTCATCATCAATGAGATGATTCCGCAGGTCAAGGATAAGGCTGAGTTTTTCGATATTTTCACTGAGAAGAATGTTTTTGAGATTGAAGATTCGAGAAGAATGCTTAATGCTGCCAAAGAGGCCGGTTTCAAGTTGAAACTCCATGCCGATGAGATTGTGACTCTTGGCGGTGCGGAACTCGCAGCTGAAGTGGGCGCTTTCTCTGCTGATCATCTTTTGCACATCAGCGATGAGGGTGTTAAAGCCCTTGCCGACAAGGGTGTAGTGGCTACTCTGCTACCTCTCACGGCTTTTGCGCTTAAGGAGCCTTTCGCACCTGCCCGCAAACTTATCGATGCCGGCGCATCAGTGGCTCTCGCCACAGATTTGAATCCCGGTTCATGCTTCTCCGGCTCGATTCCGTTAACAATTGCTTTAGCCTGCATTTATATGCGCATGTCGATTGAGGAAACTCTTGCTGCATTAACACTCAATGCTGCTGCTGCCATCGACCGTGCCGACACTCTTGGTTCAATTGAAGTAGGCAAACGTGCAGATATGCTTATTCTGGAGTTTGAGGGTATTAATTCATTGCCTTATTATGTCGGGATGAATTGTGTGAGGGAAGTATTTAAAAATGGTAAGTCAATTTATAAAATCTAAATATTCATGAAAACATATGAAATAGGGTCAAGTAAACTTACTTATGACCTGATAGAAAAAATATTGAATAGCGGTGCCAAACTGATTCTTTCGGAAGAGGGAAGGGCAAGAATTCAGCATTGCCGTGATTTTCTCGACCGTAAGACCGAAGATACCAAGGAGCCGATATATGGTGTGACCACCGGTTTCGGCTCGCTCTGCAACAAGCATATTTCACCCGATGAACTTTCTACTCTCCAGGAGAATCTCGTTAAGAGCCATTCGTGCAGTGTCGGCACTCCCGTTGACCCTGTTATCGTTAAGCTGATGCTTCTGCTGAAAGCCCATGCTCTCTCTATGGGTTTCAGCGGCGTGCAGGTGGAGACTGTGGAGCGCATTCTCGATTTCTACAATCATGACGTGATTCCGGTTGTAAACGACCGCGGCTCGCTCGGTGCATCGGGCGACTTGGCTCCGTTCGCCAATCTTTTCCTTCCCCTTATAGGTGAGGGTGAGGTCTTCTTCCAGGGACGACGCATCAAGAGCGAAGATATGCTTGCCCAGTGTGGTTGGCGTCCTATAAAGCTGAAGTCGAAAGAGGGCTTGGCTCTGCTCAACGGCACTCAGTTCATGAGTGCCAACGGAATAAAGGCTCTGATTGACGGTTGGCATATAGTGAATTGCTTTGACCTCTTCGGGGCTATGTCGCTTGAGGCTTATGATGGACGCATTGAGCCTTTCCTCGACTGTATTCAGCAAGTTCGCCCTCATCCCGGTCAGATCGAAACTGGTCGTATTTTCCGCAAACTTTTGAAAGGTAGCGAACTTATCAGCCGCCATAAGGAGCATGTGCAGGATCCTTATTCATTCCGCTGCATCCCGCAGGTGCACGGTGCAGTAAAGGATGCCATGATTCATGTCACCAATGTTCTTCACATTGAGATTAACTCTGTTACTGACAATCCTACAGTGTTCCCTGATGACGACCTCGTGGTTTCGGGAGGCAATTTCCATGGCGAACCGCTCGCTCTCGCTTTCGATTATATGGGTGTGGCCCTGCATGAACTGGGCAATATCTCCGAGCGTCGTGTGGCTCAGCTTATTCTCGGTCAACGCGGTCTGCCTGAATTCCTTGTGGCACATCCCGGCCTGAATTCAGGTTTCATGATTCCGCAGTATGCCGCCGCTTCCATGGTAAGCCAGAATAAGATGTATGCTTGGCCTGCCTCTTGCGACTCAATCGTAAGCTCAAACGGACAGGAGGATCTCGTGTCGATGGGCGCTAATGCGGCTACAAAGCTTCATAAGATTATTGATAATCTCCATTACATAGCTGCAATTGAACTGATGAATGCAGCCCAAGGTATTGACTTCCGTCGTCCGGGCAAGTCTTCTCCCTATATCGAGAAGGTAATGGAAGCTTTCCGCAAGGAAGTTCCTTTTGTAGAAGATGATGTGGTTATGGAAGATTACATAGCCCGCACCATGCGCTTCCTCGATAATTTCGAAGTGAACCTCGAGGAAGCGTAGCATTAATTAATCTCGTATAGGTTTAATTAATCTCGTAGGGACGCGCTTCTGCGCGTCCTCGGTGTCGATGCAATCTTGAACACCTACTTAATACTTCATACTTGTATAAATGTCTGAATTGGAAATATTGAAATTGCGTAAATCGGTGAGGAGTTATCTCTCCTCACCGATTTCTGAATCACAATGTCGCACTCTGCGTAGCGAGGCGACTTTTGTTGATTCACATGAGGCGGGACTGAGTTTTCGGCCCGTGTTTGGAAATGACGCACCTTTCAAGGGCGTGGGCAGGAGCTATGGCATGTTTCGTGGGGTAGAAAATTATCTCGCCGTTATTGTTGACCCGACCTTCCCAAATGCTATGGAGCGTGCCGGTTTTTTTGCCGAGCAGTGGGTCATAGAAGCTGTGAAACTTGGCTTGGGCACCTGCTTCGTGGGTGGCACTTTCTCCGCATCTCATGTCGACACATTTGTGGAGGTATATGAGAAGATTCCCTTTGTGGTGGCTTTTGGGTTTTCTGACGAAAAAAGAACCTCCTTCGTAGCGAGATTGGCCTCAAGTATGGCACATAGGAAGCATCGCACCCCTCGCGATTTCTTCGAAGGTGATGACGATGCCTATCAAGCGGCATGCTCTAATATACCATGGCTTAATGTGGCACTTGAGGCAGTGGCGTGCGCACCCTCCGCTCTCAATAAACAACCTGTAAGATTAAGAGCGGTTCATGCCGAACATGGTTGGACTGTCTCAGCTCATACGCTCGACCCTGATAAGTTTGCCATCGAACTCGGCATTGCAAAATTCAATGTCTCGTTCGCCGTTAAGGGTGTGTGGGATTGGGGTGAGAATGGCCTATTTTTTCCAGAATGAGTGTGTGAAGAGCAAAAGGATGGTGAATATCTCAAGACGACCCACAAGCATGATGAAACTCAAAAGCCATTTGCCGAGTGGAGCCACAAGAGAGAAATCACCATTTACTCCGGTGGCCTCCGACCCGAGGCCGGTGTTGGATATTGCCATAAGTGAACAAAAGAAACCGTCGGAGAGCGACATGCCCATCAAGGATAGAGCCACTCCGCCTGCAACGATTATTATGATATACATGAACAGGAAGGCCAATGCTTTGTTGACCACCGATGTTGCAGTTCCTTTGCCGTTGAAACTTACTGTTGTTACGGCTCCGGGGTGCATCATCTTGTAGAACTCGTTTTTAAGAAATTTAAAGAGTATAACGAACCTGTCGATTTTTGCACCGCCCGAAGTAGATCCGGCGCATGCACCCACAAGCATCATAATAATCAGCAGTACCACCGACACTGACCCCCATGTGTGAAAGTCCGGTTCCACGAGCCCTGTTGATGATAGCAATGATATTGACTGAAATAATGGGTCGATAGTGACATCTATGGCGCTGACATCCTCACTGCCGATTATTATATCGAGGCTGAATATGGCTGCTCCTGCAAGTATAAACCATATATATACTTTCAGAGCGGTATTTTTAAGCAACCCTTTAGTCTTGCATAGGGCTGTGTTGTAAATCAGTGAGAAGTTGACTCCACCGAGAAACATGAATATAATCATTACCACCTTTACGTAGATGGAGTTCAGGTCATGTATGCCACCGTTGTCGGTTGAGAAACCACCTGTCGACATTGTGCTGAGTCCGTAACAGAAAGCGTCATAGAAGTCCATCTTGGAAAACGACAGCAGCACTATTAGCAACACGGTGAGTATGGCGTATACACCCCATAATCCCTTGGCGGTGTAACTTACTCGCGGTCTTAGTTTGTCGTGAGTTATTCCGGTCACTTCTGCGTTAAAAAGCATCATTCCGCCCGATGTGTTGAGCATCGGCACGACAGCGAGTGTGAACAGGATTATTCCCAAACCTCCAATCCATTGCGTCACGCATCTCCACACCAATATTGACTTTGGCACACCCGAAAGTGAGGGTAGCACCGATGCGCCTGTAGTGGTGAAGCCACTCATTGTCTCAAAAAAGGCATCCGTCACTGACATGTGTGTGCCATATAGCATGAACGGAAGCATGCCGAAGAGCGAAAGCACAACCCACGTAAAACCGGTCAGCAAGATTGCCTCCCGCTTGCCCATGTCGCGAGATCGTAGTTTCATCAATGTCATCAGGCCTCCGCTTGCCCCCGTTATGCCAATACATATCAGAAATGGCAAAAAACTCTCGTCCGGATTAATTATTGCCACTATCAGTGGTATAACCATGAATAGCGACTCTATCATGAGCAGCCAGCCAACCACCCGCAATAGCATCGGCAAGTTGACGTATGACCTGTGTTTCTGGTATCGTAACATCAGTTAAACCACTTTTCTATTTTTTCGATGGTACCCATCAATGAGAAGACCACGACATAGTCGCCCGGCTCTATCTGTGTGTTTCCGTTAACGAGCATCACATCATCGTTGCGCACAAGCCCCGCCAAAGTCATACCAAACGGCAGATGAAGGTCTTTGACCGGTGCTTTTGTTATCTTTGCCCCTGCCTTAACCGGTATCTCTGCAACTTCGGCATCAGAGAGTGCATAGAAGCGTGAGTCGTTCTCATCGGCATCGAGCAGGATTTTATAGATACGTGCCGAAGCCAGGAGCTTCTTGTTGACCGTATTGCCGATATTAAGATTTTCCGCCAGGCCGAGAAATTGCAGATTCTCCACTTCTGCGATGGTTTTGGGCACACCGAAATCTTTGGCTGTAAGGCATGTGAGTATGTTGGTTTCTGATGAGGCTGTCAACGCGAGAAATGCATCATATTGATATATGTTGTTCTCACGAAGCACTTCTATATCTCGGCCATCACCGCATACTATCTCACAGTCAGGTAGTTCAGTGGCCATCTCCTCACATAGCGACATGTCGGTATCCATTATCTTGATATGAAACTTGTCGCTGTATAACTGTGCAAACCTGCGGGCTATCCGGCTGCCTCCCATTATCAACGCCTTCTTTATCACCCGTTTGGTCTTACCGCATATCTCACGTACATGTTGTATGTGCTGTCGCGTGGTGATGAAGTATACTATGTCGTCGGGAAGTATCTCGTCATTACCGTTAGGTATGATGGTTTCATTGTCTCGTTTTATGGCAGCGATGTGAAAGTCGCGGGCTTCCACGGGCATATCTTTCAGCTTGACGTTAAGCAGCACTGAGTTAGTGCGTATCTTGACGCCCACAAGCAGCAGCTTGCCATCGTGAAGCTCCCCCCAATATCTGGTCCAGTTATGCTCCAGCGAGAGTGCTATGTCGTTGGCTGCAAGGTGTTCAGGATAGATGAGGAAATCAGCGCCGATCTCACGAAGCACCTGCTTATTTTCAGGCACAAGAAACTCGCTGTTGTCTATTCGCGCCACTGTCTTTGTGGCCCCGAGGCGTTTGGCTATGGCACAGCTCGCTATGTTGCGTGTCTCAAATGGCGTGACTGCTATGAACAGGTCGGCATCTTTCACACCGACCTCGCGCATCACTTCGAGCGATGAGGTGGAGCCATTCCATGTCATCAAGTTGTAATTCGAGTCTATAACGTTGAGCTTCGTCTGATCACTGTCCATCAATGTGATGTCCTGATTCTCTTTCGAAAGCATCTTTGCGAGGTGTGTGCCGACCTCTCCTGCACCTGCTATTATAATCTTCATTTCATTCGGTTTTGCTCATGGGGTGCCGAAGCTCCGCTGCTATCGATTCTACATCTATACCGCATTCGCGCTGCAGTTCATCTACTGTGCCATGCATAATCCATTCGTCAGGCACACCGAGACGCACTAATTCTGCATCGCATCCATATGTCTTGAGCCATTCAGCCACGGCGCTTCCGAAGCCACCGCTCTTTGCGCCATCTTCGATTGTGATTATTCGGTCATATGTGTCGGCTACATGTCGCAATGTCGCGGTGTCGAGTGGCTTTATCCATATCATGTCGTAGTGGTCTGCGGTTACACCTTCGCTCTCCACTCTCTTTATTGCCTCAGCAACGTTTTTGCCTATAGGGCCTACACTCAGCACTACCGTGCGCGAACCCTCTTTGCATGTAAGCACTCGTGCTTTCCCGACTTCTATTTCCTGCATTTCGCTTGCCGGCTCCATATCTGCCTTTCCACGCGGATATCTGATGGCAAGAGGACCATCCCACTTTAACGACGAATACATGATGTTGCGCAATGTTGTGGAGTCCATTGGCGCAGCGACTTTCATGCCCGGTATAACCCGCATGTATGATATGTCGAAAAGTCCGTGATGTGTCACTCCATCCTCTCCTACAAGTCCTGCCCGGTCTATGCAAAATGTCACTGGAAGCCGTTGTATGGCCACGTCGTGTATGATGTTGTCGAACGCCCGTTGCAGGAATGCCGAATATATTGCCACAAAAGGTCGCTTTCCTGCTGCGGCCAGTCCGCCGGCAAATGTCACCGCATGTCCCTCCGAAATGCCTACGTCAAACATCCGGTCGGGAAATTTATTCATCTTGCACACCGAAGTGCCGGTTGGCATGGCTGCTGTCACAGCCACTATCTCCGGGTGAGTATCGGCAAGTTCAACTAATGTGTCTCCAAAAACTTCTTGCCATAGTGGCACTTGACCTGACTTCTTTGCTTCTGCCTGTCGGTGGGCTGTAGTGGGGTCAAACTTGCCGGGCGCGTGCCAAGGTGCCGGATTTTCCTCTGCTGCTGCATAGCCTTTACCTTTGCGTGTGTGCAGGTGAAGTATGCGAGGACCTTCCATATCCTTTATGTCTTGAAGCACCTTCACCACTTTTTGCACATCATTTCCGTTAAATGGCCCGAAATATCTTATGTTCAGGCCTTCAAATATGTTCTGCTCGTGAGAGACAAGCGATTTCAATGCATTATTGAATCGCAGCATCATCCCTTTTCCTTTATCCTCTATCAATCCCCATTTGCGGAATTTTGTGTAGAGCTTATACCGTATCCTGTTATAACCTGCCGATGTTGTTATTTCCGATAGATAACGATGCAGTGCGCCTACATTGTCGTCGATCGACATATCATTGTCATTAAGTATTATAAGCAGGTTGTTAGGGTTTTGCGATGCGTTGTTGAGACCTTCGAACGCAAGTCCGCAACTTATTGAGGCATCCCCGATGAGTGCTACTGTCTTACGGTCTTCCTGTCCGGGAGTATTCAGGTCGGCTATCGCCATGCCGAGGGCTGCCGATATGGAGTTGCCGGCATGCCCGCATACAAATGTATCGTATTCGCTCTCAAATGGAAATGGGAAACCGCTTATGCCATTCTTCTTGCGCTGATTCTCAAACGCTTCGAAACGTCCCGTGAGAATTTTATGTGAATATGCCTGATGACCCACGTCATATACTATCCTGTCTCGAGGTGTGTCGAATACATAATGCAGTGCCACTATGATGTCAACAGCCCCCATACTCGACCCGAAGTGTCCCGGATTTGATGAGAGACTGTTGATAAGATAGTGCCTAATCTCTTGGCAAACTTCAGGCAAACGGTCGACCGGTAATGATTTCAGGTCGGCCGGACTTTTGATTTGCGACAAAAGAGGATAATTCATGCTGGTCTAATTTTTCTTGATGAACTTCTTGTATAGCGGAACGAAGATGATGATTGCGCTCATAGCCAATACCATGAGATTGCGCAGGTTCACACCTCCGGCCGTCAGAAGCATCCATGCGAGCCATAGCCATATCAGCGCAAGCAGGCTCAGTCCTATTATAGCCGTCGTTTTCATGTACTGCATGTTATGGTTCGTTGTTTTCTGTTAGTGGTTTTGTGAACCGCACTCTTATCAGAGCAGCGGCAGAAGGTTGGCTTCCAGGTCTGAAAGCTTCACGAGTCCTACTGAGCGGGCCTGCACTTCTCCATTCTTGAAGAAGAGTACGGTGGGTATGCTGCGGATACGGTTTTCTGCAACTATCTCTGTCTCTTCATCTATGTTGAGCTTGCCGATTACTGCGCGATCGCCATATTTCTCTGCCAACTCTTCAACTATCGGACCTAATTTCATACATGGTCCGCACCATGTTGCCCAAAAGTCTATCACTACCGTTTTGCCTGATTCAATTGCCTCTCTGGCTGTCTGGTCGCTAAATTGAATTGCCATCTTAGTTACTGTTTTTAAGTTTAAATTTGTGTTTTATGGTTTCGCTGGCGATGAAGTTGTCAGCTGATTTTATATCTTAGTCCGGATGCTGTCACTATATCCATCATCTTCCGGTTGATGGGACATTTCTTCTTTGAGTGTACGCGCATGCTTTGTCTGGTCTGCGGGTCGTAAAACTCTACATACAGGTCTCCAGGACGCGACTTGTCATCTATCTGGAGTATCTGAGAGAAGAGATCTTGGTCTTTGTTGTTGATATCTATGTAGAGCAACAACGAATTTGCCATCTTATCTTTGATTGAATCGAGTGATGACACCTCGTCAATGTTCATGTCGGCTCGTGTCGGATCGAATCTCGAACCTACATAACTTAACTTTACAAGCGTAGGCTCTCCTTCATGAAACTTGTCTTTGTGAGCCTGGTGGTTTCTTCCAAACAATGCAATCTCGGCTTTGCCGGTGAAGTCTTCGATTGTCACCACTGTGAAGTCTGTGCCACGGCGTGACACTTTGTTGGTCACCTTCGTCACAAGCCCACCCATCACTATCTTCGCACCGGGCTTTTCTTTAGATTTGAATTCCTCGCACGATGTGTTGCATCCATAGGTCAATTCCATGTAATACGGGTCAAGCGGATGCGCCGACAGATACATGGTCACAAGCTCTTTCTCCTTCTCAAGCAGTGCCATTCTGCTCCATGGTTGCACCTCCGGCATGGGTGGCTTTGCTGTCTCGATTGGCTCAAGCTCTCCGAAAAGTGAGAGTTGCAGTGAGTTCTTGTCGTTCTGCACTCGCTGCCCATATTTCACGAGCATGTCAGCATATGTATTGTCAAACACTTGCGTCACAAATGCCTCTCTCGGTAATCCAAAGCAATCGAATGCACCTGCCATGGCGAGGTTCTCTATTGCCGAGCGGTTGCATGCGCTCAGGTTGACTCGTTCCACAAAGTCGTAAATGTCTTTGTAGGGTCCGTTCTGATTACGCTCATGTATGATTGCCGACACTGCATTGAGTCCGACACCTTTCACCGCCCCAAGTCCAAACCGTATCTCTCCGCTCTTGTTGACACCGAATTTCTCTATCGATTCGTTTATGTCCGGACCGATAACTGTCAATCCCATGCGACGGCACTCATCCATATCTTTCTTCAGCTTATCTGTCTGCGAAAGGTTGCGGCTCAACACACCGGCCATATATTCTGCCGGATAATGCGCCTTAAGGTAGCCGGTCTGATATGCCACCCATGAGTAGCATGTGGCATGGCTCTTGTTGAATGCGTATGAAGCGAATTTCTCCCAATCTTGCCATATCTTCTCCAGGGTCTTTGCCTCATGACCGTTTTGCTGACCTTGCTCCATGAATTTCTTCTTGAGCTTCTGCATCTTGTCAATCTGCTTCTTACCCATGGCCTTGCGGAGCGTGTCGCTCTCGCCGCGCGTGAAGTTGGCCAACAGTCGCGACAGCAACATCACTTGCTCCTGATATACCGTCACACCATACGTCTCTTTCAGGTATTGTTCCATGCAGGGTATATCGTACACGATAGGCTCATCACCATGCTTACGCGCGATGAAGGTCGGTATATAGTCCATAGGCCCCGGTCGGTAGAGCGCATTCATTGCAATCAAGTCCTCAAATTTTGAGGGCTGAAGGCTGCGCAGGGAGTTCTGCATGCCGGGCGACTCAAACTGGAATGTCGATGTGGTGTTACCCTTGCTGTATAGCTCGAATGTCAATGGGTCGTCTATGGGTATATGGTCTATGTCAAGATCTATGCCATGACGAAGCTTGATGTTGTATAATGCCTCTTTTATGATGGAAAGTGTCTTCAAGCCCAAGAAGTCCATCTTGATGAGTCCGGTGTCTTCGATGATGCTGCCCTCGTATTGGGTGGTTATCACTTTATCACCGTCGGCATCGGTTGCCATCGACACTGGAACCCAGTCGGTTATATCGTCTCGACATATAATCACACCGCAGGCGTGCACGCCTGTGCCTCGTATGTTGCCCTCAAGCTGCTCCGCATATTTGATGGTCTCCCGCACGTTCTCGTCAGGATTCTGGGTCTCCGCCTGGAAATCGGGAACATATTTCAGCAGGTTCTTTATATTCGTCTTTGCTGTCTTGCCATCAATCTCGGGCATTCTGTCGGGCACGAGCTTGGCGAGCCTGTTTGCCTCCGACAATGGCACATCAAGCACCTTGGCGACATCCTTTATCACCATCTTTGTGGCCATAGTGCCGAATGTGATGATGTGCGCAACCTTCTCTTCGCCATACTTTTCAGTCACATATTTCAGCACCTCATATCGTCCGTCATCATCGAAGTCAACGTCGATATCAGGGAGTGAGATTCGGTCCGGATTAAGGAATCGCTCGAACAGAAGGTCATATTTTATAGGGTCCACTTGGGTGATTCCCAGGCAGTAGGCTGCTGCCGAACCTGCTGCCGAACCACGTCCCGGACCGATGCTGACACCGAGTTCCCTGCGTCCGGTATTGATAAAGTCCTGCACAATCAGGAAGTAACCCGGAAAGCCCATAGTCTTCATGATATGAAGCTCAAACACGAGTCGTTCCATCACATCATCGGGTATCGGGTCGCCATATCTCTCTTTGGCGCCTTCGAAGGTCAGCTTGTTGAGATAGTCTGCCTCAAATTTAATGCGGTATAGCTTGTCGTAACCTCCAAGTTTTGCGATCTTCTTATGAGCTTCCTCTTCGCTCATCACCACGTTGCCTTTCTCATCACGGGTGAACTCGTCAAAGAGTTCTTGCTCTGTGATGCGGCTGCGATATTCCTCCTCTGTGCCAAATTCTTTCGGTATCTCGAAGAATGGCATGATGGGGGAGTGGTTTATGCTGTATAGCTCTATCTTGTCGAGTATCTCTTGTGTGTTGGTAAGCGCTTCCGGTATATCCTTGAAGATTTCATACATCTCTTCGGGCGTCTTCAGCCATTCCTGCTTTGTATAGTGCAGGCGCGGCTCCGAAAATTTCTTCTGCATCGACACGCATATAAGGCGGTCGTGTGCCTCTGCATCCTCTTCGTTGGTGAAATGCACGTCGTTGGTGGCTACGACCTTGATGCTGAATTTTTTAGCCAATTCAATCAGCTTCTCATTTACCTTGCACTGCTCCACATAGACTTCGCGGTTGGCATTCTCCTTAAATGTCTGATGACGCTGAAGCTCTAAATAGTAATCATCGCCAAATGTCTCCTTATACCATTGCACCCGCTCCTCTGCTTTCGCAAAGTCTTCCTGCATGATAAACTGAGGCACCTCGCCACCAAGACATGCCGAGCATACTATCAAGCCTTCGTGATAACGCGCAAGATCCTCCCGGTCTGTGCGGGGTTTGTAGTAATATCCCTGTGTCCATGAGCGGCTCACGAGCTTTACCAGATTATGATACCCTTGCTCGTTCTTTGCCAAGACTATTAGGTGATAACCGTTGTCAGACTTGTCTTTCTTTTCAAGTTTACTCTCTTTGGCCACATACATCTCGCATCCCAATATGGGCTTGAATTTCTCCTCTTCGCTCAAACCGGAATTTTTCTTTTCCACATAATTGAAAAATTCCTTGATACCGAACATGTTGCCATGGTCAGTAAGGGCAATGCCTCGCATCCCGGTGGCGAGACATTTGTCTACCAATTCCTGGATGGTGGCCTTACCGTCAAGAAGACTGTATTGTGAATGCACATGCAGGTGCGTGAAAGGTATCTGACTCATCGGTTTATAATGCGCAAATGATAAAGAATCTGAAACAGCAACCAAAAGGCCACAAGTTTCAACATGCAAAAATAATCAAAATTTCCCAACAATACCATAATGCATAATCGAAATTTTTTGTTAGAGAGTCCATATTAAAATCTATTATTGGTTGGGCGCATTTACTTTGAATGCTACCTACTGTAATCTGTTTTTAGTTCTTGAAATCAAAGATTCTCGCTGGAATTTTGTAAATTTGCACTATTAATATTTAATTCATCGTATGGCAAACAAGAATTTACAGGGTGCGAAAAACGCCAAAAATGACGAGTTCTATACTCAATACTACGATATTGAACGAGAGATAAACGCTTATCTTGAGTTCAACCCCGATGTGTTCAGAGGTAAGACCGTGCTTTTGCCATGCGATGATCCGGAATGGAGCAATTTTACACTTTACTTTGCACAACATTTTCAGACTTTAGGATTGAAGAAGCTAATATCCACAAGTTATGCCCCGGAGAGCAAGAGGCTCAAAACCCCGTATCAGCCCTCTTTGTTTGAGCAGGAGGCTCCACAGTTTGATCCGTCGAAAACTTCTATACGTGGCAAGATTTTCATGCTCGACCATGATATAGACGGTGATGGACGTATCGACTTCCATGACTTACAATGGGAATATCTTGAAGGAGACGGAGACTTCCGAAGTGCAGAGATTCGAAAAATGCGTGACGAGGCAGACATAATCGTCACAAACCCACCATTCTCTCTTTTCAGAGAATTTCTTTCTTGGATAGTTGAAACCTCCAAGAGTTTTCTAATCATAGGAAATCAAAACGCTATTACTTACAAGGAAGTATTTCCTTTGATAAAGGATAATCATATTTGGCTTGGGGCAACCGGCTTCTCAACGGATATGGTTTTTGCCGTTCCTGAAGGTTCGACAGTGGCTGAAGCAGACAAGAAAAAAGCGGAACGATTGGGTTATGTCGGCAACTACACAAGACTTGGGAATTCATGCTGGTTTACCAATCTTGACCATGGCAGACGGCATCAACCTTTATCTCTTATGACTATGGAAGAAAATATAATGTATTCCAAACATAAACAGATACGGGGAGTTGGCTATCTTAAATATGATAACTATGATGCAATCGAAGTGCCATTCACTGATGCAATACCGTCGGATTACACTGGTGTAATGGGAGTTCCAATCACTTTTCTTGATAAATATTGTCCTGACCAATTTGAAATCTTAAGGTTTCGAAAAGGTAATGACGATAAAGACTTATCTATCAATGGCACTTGCCCTTATTTCAGAATACTAATCCGTCATAATTTGAAATCTTAGGGGCTACAGAAAGCGAAGGGAAAGGTTTCTCAGATGGCCTATGGAATGACAATTCAAAAGTAGCACAGGCGACTATAAATTATAAAAAGGT
>CAJUIJ010000035.1 GCA_910586175.1 uncultured Muribaculaceae bacterium
ACCCACCATCGCGCCGCCGCGCCCCCGGCTTTTTTGAAATTGACAATGAAAGAGGTAATCATAAGCACCGAAGCCGTGAACAGTTACGGCAGCCGCGTACTGACCGACGGCATAGACCTGAGCCAGTACCAGCGCAACCCTGTGCTGCTATGGATGCACCGTAGGAGCTGGGAGCCGGGAGCCATGCCGATAGGCAAGGTCGAGAACTTGCGTGTAGAGGACGGCAAGCTGATAGGCACGCCGGTTTTTGACCAGAACGACGACTTTGCCAAAAAGATAGAGAGCAAGTGGGAAAACGGTTATTTGCGCATGGCGAGCGCCGGGCTGGAGCCGACAGAGACCACGCCCGACCCCGCGCTGGTGTTGCCCGGACAGACGCGCGAGACAGTAACGCGGTCAAAGCTGATCGAGGTCAGCATAGTGGATATAGGCGGCAACGATGAAGCCCTGCAACTGTACGGGCAGGAGGGCAAACTGCTGAAACTTGCCGCCGGAGAGGACAGCCCCGGACTGCCGCTGCTCCATGAGAGAAAAGAAGCCGACCCCGAATCGGTCAACACCGAGGAGGGCGAGGAAAACAATAACCCCAAAATCAATTTAACAAAAATGACAAAAGAACAGTTAGCACTCCTCGGGCTTCCCGAAACGGCAACCGAGGAACAGGCGACCGCCGCGCTTAACCTGATGAAAGGGCGCGCCGACAACGCCGAGCAAATCCAGCTGGCAGCCGTAACGCAGGCGGTGGACCAGGCAGTGGCAGAGCGCCGGATCCTGGCGGAGCAGCGCGACCACTTTATCAAGCTGGGCAAGAGTGCCGGCGTGCAGATGCTCCGCAACACGCTCAGCACCATGCACCCCCAGCAGAAGCCCGGCGAGGTTATCAACCTGGGCAAGCAGTCAGCACCCGGCGCCGGCGAAGCGCCCAAGACCTACACCAAGCTCAGCGAGGTTCCCGAGGCCGAGCGCCTGGAACTCCGCAAGAATAACCGCGCCGAATATATGCGCCTGTTCAAAGAGGAGTACGGCATAGACTGCCCCAAACTTGAAGATTAAACACCAAACCAACCACAACAATGAAAAGTAAATTTTTCGCTAAGATTTTCGGCCTTGTGTGCATGATGCTCGCGGCCGTAACATTCAACGCCGCAGCTGGAGCGACGCTTGCCGTGGCGGTAGGCTGCGCCCCCGGTGCCGGGGCGGTAGCCGGCAATGTGCTGGCGCTTGTAGGGGGCCGTCTCGCCCCTGCCGGAGTGCTTCGCGCCGGAGTGTTCACAGAAATATGGACCGGCGAGATGATCAAGGCTTTCCGCACCACGCCGGAGGCGCTGGGGTGGATGCAGCGTATCCGCAGTTATAACCAGTATGTGAACCAGGACGTAATCCATTTTGTGGCAATCGGCGGCGATCCCAATGTGCTTGTGAACAACATCACCTATCCGCTTGCCATTACCGCTCTGACCGATGCCGACAAGCCTATCAGTCTGGACAAATTCAGCACCGAGGCCACGCCCGTAACCAAGGACGAGGTCCACGCCAGCAGCTATGACAAAATGGCAAGCGTTCTGGAGCGCCACCGTGATGCACTGCGCGAGAAAATCGCCCAGCGCGGCATCCATGCAATCGCACCCGACGAAAACGCAACGGACATCCCCGTTATCAAGACCACCGGCGCGAGCGACGGCACACGCAAGAAAATGACCTTTGCCGACCTGCTGAACCTTAAAAGGCAGTTTGACAAAATGGGTATACCCGGCAAGGACCGCGTGCTGGTGCTTTGCTCCGACCATGTGAACGACCTGCTCGAGACAGAACAGAAATTCAAGGAGCACTACAACATCAACCAGACCGACGGCAAGATCTGCCGCATGTACGGCTTTGACATCTACGAATACGACGGCACGCCCTACTACAACATGAGCACCGGCAAAAAGCTGGCATGGGGCGCAGTCCCGGCAGCCACCGACGCACGCGCATCTGTGGCGTTCTATGCCGGCCGTATGATGAAAGCCTACGGCAGCACCGAATTTTACCACAGCGAAGCCAGCAAAGACCCGCTCTATCACCGCAGCCTGGTGAACTTCGACCAGTACGGCATCTGTCTGCCGCTGTCCTCAACCAAGTGCCGCGCTGCAATCGTAAGTACCAAAGTATCCGCGTAACAATATAGCCGAATGACAACACTAAGGAAAGGCAGCAGAGGCGCGGAGGTCAAGACCCTGCAAAGGAAACTTAACCTCATGGCCGACGGCATTTTCGGACCTTTGACCGAGGAAGCGGTCAAGGAGCTGCAAAAGGCCAAGGGGCTGACGCCTGACGGCGTTGTCGGTGCCCGGACATGGGCCGCGCTGGGTGTAGCTGCCGGCGGCCGTAAGGTCGATGAAATCATTCTGCACTGCACCGCCACGCCGGAGGGCGAGGAATTTTCCAACGCCCAGATCAAGGCGGCGCACCTTGCGCGCGGTTTTTCCGACATAGGCTATCACTTCATCATAGGGCTTAACGGCGAGGTGCGCCGGGGACGCCCTACGGCGATAGCCGGGGCGCACTGCACAGGGCACAACACGCGGTCAATCGGCATCAGCTATGTGGGCGGCTGCCCGCCGCGCACAACGCCGGGCTGGAAAAAAAAGAGCAAGGACACGCGCACCCCGGCGCAGGAGGCGGCGCTTGTGAAGCTGGTAAAAGAGCAGCTCAAGCAATATCCCGGCGCGACGGTGCACGGGCACAATGAATTTGCCAACAAAGCGTGCCCGAGCTTCAACGTAAAAACATGGCTCGCGAAAGTGGGCATTAAACAGTAACGCATGAATGAGCGGCGAAATAATCACAATCATAGTATCGGCGCTTGTGGCGGCGATAGCTACCCCGGTAGGGGCATGGGTAGGGAGCCGGCTAATGCGCGCCAAGTATCAGGCCGAGGTGGACCAGCTGCGGGCAGAGATGAAAGACAAGCTCGCCGAGGTCAAGAGCCACGAGCTGGAGAACGTGCGCAAGGCGTCGGACATACTCATGGAGAGTATTGTTCCGCCGCTCAAAGCCGAAATAATAAACTTACGCAATGATGTTCAGAGGCTCAACAAGGCTTTGGAGCGCATTTGGGGCTGTCCTCATGTTGACCGCTGCCCTGTCAAATACGAGCTGCTGCTCCAGCCTAAAGGCGGTGGAGCAGAGCCGGACGGAAGCGACGGAGGCACTGACAGCGACCGGGCACACCGAAAGCCGGAACGAGGAAAAGCGCGAGACGACCCGGACGGAGAAGACGGAGGGTGTAACGGAAACGGAGATTGAAATCTACGACACCGCGCAGCCCAAAGACCCGGAAACGGGACTGCCGCCGGTAAAAGCGCGCGTAAAGCAACGGCACGACCAGAACGGCACCAGCCGGACGGTCGAGCAGACGGCAGCCGCCGCGACCGCCGAGAGCGACACCGCCCTGGAATATGAGGGCGGGGAGCTGGACGAGGTAACGGTAACGGCCACCAAGGCACCGAGCCTGTGGGAGCGCATGAAACAGGGCGCGGCATGGGCGACGGCAATAATGATCCTGGCAGCAGCCGGGTGGATAATTTACAAATTCAAAAAACGCTAACGACATGAGCAACGAAAATAAAGAAGCAGCTGCCGCCCATGAGGGTGCAGAACAGCAGACCGGTCAGCAGCCCGAAACCGCCGAGTCCAAGGCAACGAAAGCCAAGAGCGAATCAAAGCCTAAGGCGAAAACCAAGAGCGAGACGGAGAGCGATGCAAGCGCCCTCAGAGCCGTGGGGGTAGAAGCGTGCAAGCGCCACCAGCTCACACAGGCATGGGTAACGAGCGACGGTCAGGTATTCCCCCAGGAGGGGGACGCCAGGGAGCACGCCCGGAACCTGGGCGATAAAACAACCCTAAAAGTAACCGCGAAATGAGCACCAGTCTGAACATAGACCGCCAGAACGGCAACGTACCCAAGTCGCTGCCGGGCGAGGACCACATCACGGGTCTTGTTATATACATGGCCGCCGGGGACATACCGGCGGGCTTCAAGACCGAGAGGGTGCAGGCGCTTTCGACCATAGACGCCGCCGAGGCCGCCGGGATCGTGGACTATACCACGGCAGCGGACGGCACGCAGACGGCAGCGCCGTGGGCCGTGCGGGTGCTTCACTACCACCTGAGCGAAATCTACCGCATCAACCCCGCCGTCAGCCTGTATGTCGGCATCTTCGAGAAGCCGCAGGGGGATAACATGACCTTTGCGGAAATCAAGACCGTGCAGAACTTCGCCGACGGGCGCATCCGCCAGATCGGCGTGTGGTGCGGCGACCGCGTGCCGAGCGGGGACGACCTGACGGCAATCCAGGGACAGGCCGCGACGCTGGAGGCTCAGGGCGCGGAGCTTTCGGTGGTGTATGCTCCGAAAGTTGCCAACGTGAAACAGATAAGCACCAGTCTGGCAGGCGGCGGCAAATGCCGTGTCAGCGTGGTAATCGGCCAGGCAGGCAGCGGCACAGGCGCCGAGCTGTACAAGGACAAAGCCAATGCCGCCAAAGCGAGTGTCAGCGGTCTGGGCGTGGTGCTGGGCCTGATAAGCAAAGCCAAGGTGCACCAGTGCATCGCATGGGTGAAAGAATTCCCCACCGGCATAAGCCTGCCGGCGTTCGGCGACGGCACCCTGCTGCGCGACATGGACAAAGCCCTGGTCGAGCAGCTGGACACGGCGCGTTACCTGTTCTTTGTAACCCAGCAGGGGCAGAGCGGCAGCTATATGAACGACAGCCACACTATGGACTCCGCCATAAGCGACTACGCCAGCATAGAGAGTGTGCGCACAATGGACAAGGGGGCGCGCGGCGTGCGTGCTTACCTCATACCGGAGCTCGGCGGCAACGTGTATGTGGACGCCGACACCGGCAAACTCGCCAGCTACACCGTGGCGCATCTGGAAACAGTGGCCGGGCACGCGCTGGAGGATATGGAAAAAGCCGGGGAGCTGAGCGGCTACAAAGCCGAGATCGACCCCGACCAGGACGTAGCCGCCAGCAGCACGGTTGACATCGTGCTCAAGAAGGTGGCCGTGCCGGTAATGCGCCACGTGAGAATTAAAATCGGTTTTGCAAAGACCGTATAACCTAACCCCAAACACGTAAAGCAATGGCAAGTGTAATAAACAACGGCATCCCAATGGTAAACGGCATGCTGGTATCCTGGGCCGACATCGTGGTGCTTGTCGGCGGTGTGCCTGTAACGGGCATTACCGGCGTGGAGTACGGCGAAAGTCAGGAGATAGTGAACAAGTGGGGCGCCGGGCGTCACCCCGTGGGCCGTGCCAAAGGGAGAATCACGCCGAGCTGCAAACTGATACTGTACCAGGAAGAGGTGCAGGCACTGTCGGCGCAGAGCCCGACGGGTCGGCTCCAGGACCTGCCGCCGGTGGATATCATAGTGCAGTATATCCCCGACAGCGGGCAGCTGGTAACTGACAAGATCCGCAATATCAATTTTTCAGAAAACGCCCGCAAATGGAAAGAGGGGGACACCGGCCAGGAGGTGGAACTCCCCGGCGTACCCTCACACATCGAATGGGGCAAAGCGGCCTGATGCTCGCTGAAGCTCACAGCAATAACAAAAAGGCCGCCGGAGAGAAGCCGGCGGCCATAAACAGTCCGATTAAAAACCGATTAAACAGCATTAAAACAGTATGGAAAATCAGGAACAGACAGCACCCGAGACCAAAACATTTGACGGGGGCGTGAGTGAAGCCAACATAAAAGAATGGAAAGCCAAACATCGCAAAGTGTTCCGCGTGGATATAGTGGACGGGGACGAAACGCACATCGTGTATTTCAAGCGCCCGGACTTTTCCACAGTCAAGACAACGACCAAAATAGCAAAGACCGATGAGGTCGAGTCAGGGCGTGTGATGTTCGAGCACTGTTTTCTGGGCGGCAGTAAATATGTCCGTGAAGACATGGTGCTTTTCATGGCCGCACAGGTACAGCTCAACAAACTGCTCAACAGCTGCATGGGGTCGCTAAAAAACTTGTAGAGGCGCACGCCCTGGCGGAGAGCGACCACGAGGACACATTCGCCAAGGGGTGCGCCCTTATCCGGGCGAACCTGCATGTAAATGCCGATGAAATCGAAACGGAGGACGAGTGGGCGGCGCTGTACGGTCAGGCCCTATGGCTGGAGCGCTGGCGCAACCGGAACCGGGCGGAGCTCATAGCGTCATTGTTCGGGGAGAAGCATTAAAGCCAGGGGAGCGACCCGTTTTTACCGGCTTTGAAAACAGCCCGGTAAAGCGCATAAGCAGCCCACCCGAGATAAGCGAGGAGCGCGCCGTAGCAAATGACTTTCAACAGGAAGCTGAGCATATTAAAACCGGTTACTTGTGTAACTCGCTACAAATATAACAAATAAAAACGACATGGCAAGCGTATTCGACTACATTTTCAACATAGGCGGCAATTTCACAGCCCAGATAAGCGGCATGAGTGCCGCAGCGGGCAACTTTTCCGCCCAGGCTGAGGTTGCGCAGAGCCGGACCATGAGTCTGACGAGTGCGCTTGCCACGTTCTCATATCTGAAAGATGTTTTTCAGAATGTCGCCGACGGAGTTAGCCAGCTGAGCAGTGCCGGCATAAAGCTGGACAGCCAGATGCACGACCTCAGCGCGGTGGCGGGCGTAACGGGCAACGGTCTGAAACAGATCGAGACATTCGCCCGGCAGAGCGCCAAGGCGTTCGGCACAGACGCCAGCGTGGCCGTCGAGGGCTACAAGCTGCTGCTTTCGCAGCTCACGCCGGAACTGGGCAAATATCCCGACGCACTCAGGGAGATGGGCGACTGCATACAGACGACCAGCAAACTTATGGGGGGCGACGGCGTGGCGGCGGCTCAGGTGCTTACCACGGCGATGAACCAATACGGGGTGAGCATGGAGGACCCGACAGCGGCAGCCGGGGAAATGGCGCGAATGATGAACGTAATGGCGGCGGCCGGACAGGCAGGCTCCGCGGAGCTTCCGGCGATAAGCGCGGCGCTCCAGCAGTGCGGTATGGCCGCCAAGGCTGCAAATGTCAGCTTCGAGGAAACCAACGCGGCTATCCAGGTACTTGACAAAGCCGGCAAAAAGGCCAGCGAGGGCGGTGTCGCTCTGCGCAACGTTCTGGGTCAGCTCAGCAAAGGCCGCTTCGTTGAGAAGCAGGCGCGCGAGGAACTGGAAAAGGCCGGCATTGATGTTGTAGCCCTGGGCGACAACTCCAAGAGCCTTAAAGAGCGCCTCGAAATGCTGAAACCGATGCTTAACGACTCCGCGCTGCTGTCTAAATTCTTTGGTGTTGAAAACGCCAACGCCGCCCGTGCGCTTATCCAGGGCACCGACGCATTGCAAGGCTTTACGGACGCCGTTACAGGCACCAACAGCGCGACCGAACAGGCCGCTATTGTCATGGACAGTTACGCCGAGCGGCAGGCCAGAGTGAACCAGCAGTTTGAGGATCTGAAAATTTCCATATTCCAGGCGACCGGCGATTTTTCCCTTTGGTGCGGCGTGCTGACTTCGGCACTGGTGCCGCTGGCACAGCTCGCGCCGTTGCTTACGGCGGTATGGAAAGGGCTGCTCTTAATAGTCAGGCTTAACTGGGCCGGCTGGATAAGGTCGGCCGCCGTGAGTCTCGCGCTGATGAACGGCACACTAACGACCAGCAACATGATATCGTTGGGCTTTATCGGCAATATCGGCCGTGCGACAATCGGCCTGGTAAGGTTTGCCACCGTCGGTATTTTTAACGCCCTGAAAGGGCTGGGGGCGCTGGTACTGTCATTTGTAACAGGGGGCACCGCTTCCGCCACATTCTCCGGCATTGCTTCAACCTCATTCGGCGTGTTCGCCACCACCGCGACCGCCGCGTGCCGGGCCGTAGGTGTTGCGATCATGAATATCCCGATAATCGGCTGGGTGGCTGCCGCCATTGCCGCCCTTATAGCCATAGGCGCATATTTCTGGAACACTTCGGCAAAATTCCGTGCCGTTCTCAAAGGCACATGGGCGGCGTTCAAGGCTTGTTTTACGGGCATAGGCGACATGGCAAAGCAGGTGTTCGGAGCATTGGGCGACTTGATTAAAGCGGCGTTCAGTCTGGACGCCGGCGGCATATCGGCAGCCCTGCAAAAGCTGAAAGCCGGATTCAGCGACTACGGCAAGCAAATAGGGCAGGCGTTTAATGAAGCCTACGAGGCCGAAATGAGCGAAGCCGCGAAAAAGGAAGCCGCCGACAAAGCCAAGTCAAAAGGCAAGAAGCCGGCAGCCAACGCAACAGGCGCCGCAGTGCCGGAGGTTACAGTCCCGACGGTGGATCCTACCGGCGGCAGCCTTTCCGGCGCGTCCGGAACAGGTGCCGGCAGCGGCAGCGACAGCGGCGGCAAAATCAAAAATATCACAATCAACATTGAAAAATTGGTTGAGCGTTTCGAGATACACAGCGCGACCGTCGGCGAAAGTGCCGAGCAGGTCAAGGCGGTAATACTTGAAACCCTGACCGGGGCGCTCAACGATACCCAACTGGCAACCTCATGAGCATAATTCCACAACCGAGCTTAGGCGGCATAAAAATGCCGTTCAGCATAGACCTGGCAGCGATAAGCTGGGCGAACTATATGTCGAAGCGGCTTGTGCGCTTCGGCGAGGGACGCCAGGGCGAGGCGCCGAGCTGGGAGGGTCGCGGCGAAGCAATCAAGGCGCAGGACCGTGGCGTGCCGATAACGGACCGCGCGTGGTGGGAGGGGCGTTATGTGCTTTGCCCGGTGAAGCTGCGGGCGCAGACCGAGAGCGGGACGCTGGAGGTGGAGCTGCCGGACGCGGTGGCGGCGGTGAGCCGTGAGAACCGGATAGTGAGCACGGGGCTTGTGGGGCGCGACGGCACGGTGAAAGAATATATCAACACCGGGGACTGGGTCGTGAACCTGGTTGTAGGGGTGCAGGCGGTGCGCGACGGGGTGATCACCGACGAATATCCTGGCGACGAACTGCGGGAACTTCGGCAGCTGCTTGATGTGAAATCGTCGATCGAGGTACACAGTGAGTTCCTGGCAATATTCGACATTACGAAAATCGTGATAAAGAGCTACGCGGCCACACAAATGACCGAAGCGAACTATCAGGCGGTGAGCATAAGCGCGGTGAGTGATGAAGATTATGAGATATACAGCAACGAGTATTAAACAGAAATAAACAACCCTTAAACAGTCATTAAAATGGCATTTAACGAACAAGAAGAAGCAAAGGTGCGCGAGTTGCTTGCGGCCCTTGAGAACGGCAAACGCATAAACGATCTGGAGCCTGCCGAGGGCGAGCTGTCGGCTATGCGCATAGAGGTAATGGACGCGAGCGGCGAGACGCGGAGCATGGAGCTTGAGCGCGCCGTGGCGGAAGCCGGCAACCCGATAGCGGGTCGCTGGTGGGCAAACGACCAGGCGACGCCGACGGCGGGGGGCTGGTTTGGGTCGCTTGACTTTTTGAAGCGGCTGCCGGAAACGCTGGGGCTGGGGCGCTACCTGGTGACCGACGACCGGGAGCTGCACAAGCTGGACCCCAAGGACAGCACGCGGTTTGCGGACGGAAGCCCGGCGGCACTTGACGGCAGCATGGGACAGTGCATGTGGTGCTGGAGCCGCGCGTGGTATTTCACCGAGATAGTAACGGCGGCGCGCACATACTGGGCGATCACCCTGAAACCGCTGGAGGGGTACAAGAGCGTGAAGATACCCGTCGGCGGCACAAGCTGGCTGGGTGCGGCTGTAATGGACCGCACGGAACAGAAGCTGTGCTCGGTAATCAGCCAGGATGAACGCTATCGCGGCGGCGCCGGGGCGGCTCTGAATGTGGCGAACAAAGCCAAACACCCAGGCGCGGACGCTCCCCAGGTTACGATGCTGGGCATGGCGGCCACGAACCTGAGCACAACGGCATTCGGCACCAACGCACGGAAGCGCGGCGAGGGCTGGGAGGCCAACTGGTTTGTGGCACAGGCAGCGGTGCAAATCCTGTTTGCCGTAATCATGGGCACGCGCAACAGCCAGGCGCCCTATAACGCCGAAAAGGACGCCGACGGGCTGTATCAGGGCGGCTTCGGCACAGGTGTAACCGACATGCCGGACTGGGACGGTTATAACGCTTATTATCCCGTGATCCCTACGAGCGTGGGCCTGGAAATGGGCGATGGCACGGGGCTGGTTGAATACGGGCTGCCAGCAAGCGAGGCGGCCGAGGACCAGGCGGCACCGTACAAGACATTCCAGGTGCCGGTGTTCTTTGGTCTGGTACATGCGGGCTACGGGCACCTGTGGCGCTGGACACGCGGGCTGACCGTGAGCCAGGAAGCGGGGGTAAAGACCGAGGTGTATGTGGCGCCGTCGATGTATGCGGACTTCAACCCCAACAGTGTGGAGGGTCTGCTGAAAGTGGCGGAGTGCCCCCAGGCCGAGGGGTACATAAAGCGCGTGAGCACCAAGGGGCTGTGCATGATGCCTACGGCGGTAGGCGGCAGCACAAGTACCTATTACGCCGACTATTTCTGGACCAACGGAGCGACGCAGACAGGCCTCCGGGTCCGTGCTGCTGGCGGTCGCGCGCACCATGGCACGTATGCGGGCGCGTTCGATGCGGGTGCGAACAGCGCGGCTACGAATGCGTATGCGAACTACTCGTCGCCCCTCTGCGTTTTCGTGGACGACCCCACGATTGAAGCGTGAACGGCGCGAAGCGCAAAACGAAAACGACCGGACCGGGAGCCGGAGTGAAAGGACAGCAGGGCGCGGGAGCCGGAGAGCCGGGGAGCGCGCAAAAGTTCATTGAAATTTTGGCATAGAGAGAACAGAGAAACGCAATGGCGGCGGGGTGTGCGGGAGCAATCCCAACCCCGCCGCAGGCGGGCGAAAATTTTTGGAAAATCGGGATAATCAGTTCCGGGCGTGGCCGTCTGCAAAAAAATTGTTAAATTTGCAGTGTCAAACGACGGTTTGACCGGTTGCGACCCCGGCAGTAGGGAGCCTCCGGGTCCGTGCTGCTGGCGGTCACGCGAACAATGGCACGAATGCGGGCGCGTTCAATGCGAATGCGAACAACACGGCTACGAATGCGAATGCGAACTACTCGTCGCCCCTATACAGGCTCGAACAAAAACAAACGCGACAGAGGGGCCGGACCGTGCCGCATGGCAGAAGATAACAACCGATGCAGAGGGTGCCGGTAGGGCCGCCGAGTGTGGCGGCTTCGACAGCTTCCGAAGCGAGCATTGCAGACCCAAAACCCAAAGACAGACCCGATGACCCGAAATGAAAAGATATGGCAATTTGTATGCGCGCATTTGCGACATAGACAACTTGCGGGAGGCGGCGCACAACGCCGCCTCCCGCAAGCGCAAGCGCGATGAGGTAACGGCATTTTTCGCCAATCTGGAGGAGAACCTGGCGCAGCTGCACCGGGAACTGACAGAAAAGCGGTACAAGACCAGCCCCTATGATGTTTTTATAAAATACGAGGGCAAACGCCGTGAAATCTATAAATTGCCATTCCGTGACCGAGTGGTACACTGGGCGATCATGCAGGTGCTTGAGCCTATATGGACGCCACAGTTTACCGCCGACACGCACGCCTGCATAAAGGGGCGCGGCATGCACTCACTGCTGCGGAAGCTGCGCGAGGACCTGAGGGACGACCCGGAGGGAACGGCGTACTGCCTGAAGCTGGACGTGCGCAAGTTTTACCCGAGCATAGACCACGACAAGATGAAAGCCGTGGTGCGTCGTAAAATCAAGGACCCGGAGGTGCTCTGGCTGCTTGACGGCATAATCGACAGCGCGCCGGGGGTGCCAATCGGCAATTATATTTCCCAATACTTCGCTAATCTCTACCTGTCGGAACTCGACCACCTGCTCAAAGAGGTGGCCGGGGTGCGGTATTATTACCGCTACGCCGACGACATGGTGCTGCTTGCCGGGGACAAACCGACGCTGCACGGCTGGCTGGTGCTTATCAACGACTGGCTGAACGAGGAGCGGCATGTGGACCTTAAAGGCAATTACCAGGTTTTCCCGGTGGAAAGCCGGGGCATTGACTTTGTGGGTTACGTTACGTTTCACACTCACTGCCTGGCACGCAAGAAAAACAAGCAGGGACTATGCAGAGAGCTGGCGAAGCTGAGGAAAGCTGGGGTGCCGGAGGCTGAAATAATGCTGCTGACGGCGAGCCGGGCGGGCTTCATGCTACACTGCGACAGTAAACACTTATTCAAAGTTCTCAATATGAAAAAATTTAGTGATCTTGTGCCCAAGACATCGGGCAACCTGACGGGTACCAAGTACCATGTCGACGCAATCCTGAACCGGGAAATCCACCTGACGGGCTACAAACTGGCCCCGTCGAAGCACAATTCGGAACCGTGCCTGACGCTGCAATACTCAATAGAGGAGCCGCTGACGGAAACGGGCCCTGACGGGCAGAGCCGCCCGGTAATCGACGACGCGGGGCAGCCGGTAACTGACTGGGTGGAGCATATCACCTTCACCGGCAGCCAGGCGCTGATCCGCCAGCTGGAGGGCGTGGAGATAACGGAACCGCTCAGGGCCAAACTAATCAAACAACCGATCGGCGACGGGAAGCGATGTTTTTATAAACTCGTGGACCCCGACGACTAAAACAAAAAAACAATGAAGCAGACAGCAAGCTACACAGAGCGCAAAAAGTTTGAAATCTTCGACAACGGCCACGTGCTGCTCTATCTGAACGAGCAGCCGGCCGAAATAGCCAACGAGGAAACGGGCGAGAGCACGCCCGGATTCAGCTATTCGGGCGACATGCCCGACGGTGGCACCATGATTGAGGCGACAGGCGTAACGGCCGAGAACCGCCGCGACAAATTCGTGGCCGGACTAATCGGGACGCATTACGACATGGACGCCCAGATCGCCGTGCTGGCCAACGGCACGGACACGCCGGAACACGCCGCCGAGCTGGAGCAATTCGCGCAGGTGCGGAGCAGCTGCAAGGCACAGGTGGACGAACTGCTGGCCCGTAACTAAACCGCACGGATATGGCCCGGACTGTTGAGGAAATCAAAAAGGACATGACCGCCGAGTTCATGAAAATGGAGGCGGTCAAGTCCCGTTATGGGCTTGACGGCTCAAAGAGCTTTGCCGACTGTTTCAGCATGGCCAGTCTGGAGAACATAATCTTTTATGTTTTCGCCGTTGCGGTCTGGGCGCTTGAGAAACTGTTCGACCTGCACCGTGCAGATGTTGACGCGCGGATTGAACAGCTGGAGCCCCACACGCTGCGGTGGTATGTGAGCAAGGCCAAGGCGTATATGCAGGGGCAGAAGCTCGTAACGGACTGCGACTATTACGACACGGAGGGCATGACTGAACAGGACATCGCCGCCGCCAAGGTCGTAAAATATGCCGTGGCGACGGAGAGCAACACGGTGGTTTATATCAAGGTCGCCCGAGAGGTGGACGGAAACCCCGCGGCGCTTACCGCCGGGCAGCTGGAGGGCCTGACATCTTACATGAACGAGATTAAGGACGCCGGCGTGTCGGTGCAGCTCCGTAATGAGCCGGCCGACCAGATGCGCATTTCCCTGCTGATATACTACGACCCCACGCTACTGATTATCGACGCCAACGGCAACGGCAGCCAGAACGGCAAAGACCCCGTGCGCGAGACCACAAAACAGGTAATCGAAAACCTGCCGTTTAACGGCATGTTCCGCAAGAGCGACCTCATGGCTGCGTTACAGGCTTTGCCGTGCGTGGAGGTGGCAGACATCAAGAGCGTAAAAGTGAAGCCGCGCAACGGTGCCGAGTGGCAGACCGTGGAGGGCTACGACCGCCCGTTCAGCGGCTATTACAGCATCGACGCGCTCACAGTGGACTATCAACCCTATAATGCCATAGAATGATGTTTGAAATAGATTTTAAGCGTCTTATCGTCCTGCTGCTGCCGTCCTGGCTCCGGCGCCCGTTGATTTTCGGGCTGCTGCGTGCCGGGGCGGTGGGAGTGGAGCGCGTCTATGGCGAGTTTACAAACGCGCGTGCCGGGCATATATTCAGGCTTACCCACAACGGGCAAGTGTGTTATTTGCGCGGCGTGCTTAACCATTATTTCGGCAACGGCTTCAAGATAGGGAGCATGAAGCAGGAGGGCGAGTGGCTCTATGCCGTTACCGAGAGCGGGGAACAAATTCCCGTAACTGTGGGCGAGCCGGGTCCGGGTGTGCCTGTCGTTTACAGTGAGCAAATGCTGAATATGGCACAAAACGACTTCATTGTGTTTGTGCCTGCCCGTGCCTGGGCAAAACTCGCAGAGATTAAAGCGATGGTGGATAAATACAAACTTATAACAAAACGGGCGCACTATGTCAAGACGGGCAACCCTATTGTCATAGGCCGCAATCCGTTTACAAGTGAGATAATCCCCATAACGCGGAAAAAATGAAAACAGCAAGCTACACCGACACCAGAACCGCCACGGGCGGCGTCGGCAAATACCCCCTTTCGACCGAAACACTCGACTTTATCCAGGATCAAATAAAACTGCTGGAGTTGCTGGCCGGTGTCGGAGGTGTCAACTACATACTGAAAGCCCCCAACGGCACCGTCGGCGGTGTGGCTGTCATAGAGAACACCGACAAGCAGACCGAGGTCGTGGAAATAGCGCCGCGCCCCGTGTTCGGTATTTCGGTCAGATACCTGACCATAACGACCACCTCCGAGGACATCAAGGCTGACGCGGAAACCTACAAGGAAGCGCGGACACTGCGCGTGGCACAGTTCACTACCGCCAAGGGCGCGGAGAGCTACGACATCAACAGTTTTGTGAACGTGAACGGCAGACAGCTGGAAGCGTTTCCGACCAATGCCGTGCTGGCAGGCCAGATAAAGAACATGCCCCAGACGGTTTTAACCTACCTGAAAGATGTTTTGGCCGAGAAGCTGACCGCCAAGACCGTGCAAGGACTTACGCAGAAGCAGCTCGACGGGCTTAAAACGGCGTGTGTGCTGTCATGCACCGGGAGCGTGTCGCTTTTCGGGTCTGCCGATTATACGGTCGTGGTAACAGCCCAAGGCAGTGCCAGAGTACGCCAGGAGATAATCCAGGGCGACGACTGCCACTACGTGCGCACATGGAACGGCGCGGCCTGGGGTGCGTGGAGCCAGCAGCTTGAAACAGCCATGCACTTAGATGTTAAAATCGTTCGGTCGACCGTCTATCTGCGGCACGGCGCGCTGGGTGCAGACTGCGACATCGTGCTGCTGCGCAAGAAAAAGCGCAGCTCCTACCGTCGGACGGGCGGTGCAAAGTCATACACCAAGAACAAAGGGAAGCGCCAGAAAAGGCAGCCGAAAAGCCAGTATGTGCATTTCAAGGGCATACGCCTGAGCAAAGGCGAGCCCGGCAAATGGTATGTACCCAAGTGCATAGGCGTGGCCGACCCCAAGACTGACTCCAATCTGATAGGCAAGGAGCTGCCGACGCTCTGCGCGTCGCTTTTCTATGTGGGTACAGGTGGCTTCTACCGCATACAGGGCAACCGCAAAAAAATAGTGCTGAAAACGACCAAGAACACCAAAGGAACGTGCCACAAGGCTTATGCGCCTATCGGCGTACAGATAGCCAGGCTCAAGCCCACGGGGGGCAAGGACAGCGGCGGCGAGATAGTGCGCATGAAATACCGCATAAGCCAGTATAAATCCAAAGTGTTAGGGCCTCAAACGGCAACTTATTCGTTTCTCCGCACTTTCTCGCTTGACTAATCAATCGATAAATAAGGGCATAAAAAAAGTGGGGTGATGAACTCCACTTTTAAGTCCCTGCGGTCGAAACACATTGTACGCACATCAGGACAGAATAAAAAATTTGATACTGTCGGACTGTTCAACATCGTTCGGTGGCATCTTCGCCACGCGGAGAAGAACAGCAAGCAAAGGGACCCAAAGGTTGAAATACCCTACAAACCATGAAAGGGTAAACGCTTCATTTGTCGAAAGTCCCCGATCCAGGGACTTGAACGTCGCCTCAGCTAACAAACACTTTTCAATAACGGGAAAGGAGTAAAACGGTGCATATCGGGGCTACAAACGGACTTTTGAAGATGTTCTAACTTTGGTGCAAAGTTAATAATAATTGATAACACCACAAAATAATGAGCAGAAAACTTGCTAATTACGCGCGAATTTTTAGGGGGGGGGTAAATGCTGCCGCCCCAGCGCGCCAAACTTAAAAAATGAAATTATGCTGAATGAGTAGGACCTACAAATGCGCACCGCTTCCGTTCATGGGGCAAAAGCGCTATTTTCTCCGGGACTTCGCCGAGGTGCTGGAGCGGGTGGAGGGACAGATTGACACAGTGGTCGACCTTTTCGGAGGCTCCGGGCTGCTGTCGCACACGGCCAAAAGGGTGTTGCCGGGGTGCAGGGTGATTTATAACGACTTTGACCATTACGACCGCCGCCTGGCTGCTGTGGAGGACACAAACGCCATTTTAACGGCCATTAAAGAGCGTTTAACCGGTCTGGAGCCTAACCAGCGGCTGACAGATTGGGAGCGTGCCGATGTTCTGGCTATTGTCAACGACGCGCAGAACCGGCTCGGCTGGGTGGACATTCTGACAATCGGGCGGTCGGTGCTTTTCTCCGGCAAATGGGTTACAAGTCTGGACGAGCTTCGCAAGCATACTATGTATAACCGCGTAAGACCGGGCGCGTATGAGTGCGACGGCTATCTGGACGGGTTGGAAATAGTTCACATGGACTACCGGGAACTGTTCGAGCGTGAGCGCGGCAACAGCCGGGCGTTGTTCGTGCTGGATCCGCCGTATCTTACGACCGAGTGCGGAATGTATGAGAACTATTGGAAGCTGACCGACTGTCTCAGTGTGTTGCGTTTGCTCCGGGGCACGAAATACATTTATTTCACTTCCGACAAGTCGCAGATCGTGGAGCTCTGCCAGTTCATGGCCGAGGAATACGGCGAAGCAGCGCCCATGTACGGTGCAACGGTCCGCATGAGGACAAACACCCTGAATTATCAGGCCAAATTTAACGATATGATGATAACCAAACTCTGACCCCTCACACCGACCAGGCGGAGGCATAGAAAAAGCCCCCGGCCTGTTTGTAGAATCCTACCTCATACAAACAAATGCACCGCGTAGCGCAACAGCCGGGGGCTTAAATGCCTTTGACTGCGCGACGCGGTGCAAATTGCTTTATGAGGTAGGAGTTGCAAAATTACGAAAAAATGCTGAATGACAGTGTACGAAGCATTAAAATTGTGCGGTGGAGTGATTGAAAAACTGGAAAAAGCCGGCGTAAAGCCGTCGGATCATAAATATATTGCCCTGTTCGAGGACTTCGGCAGAGCAAAGCAGCGAGGCGAAAAGATAAGCTATGTTGTCGCCTGTCTGGCCAAGCAGTACAATATGAGTGAGCGCAGTGTTTACGACATTGTGAAGCGTCTGGGAAATGACTGCAAAGCTGCTTCACTATGATGCAGCCGAGAAATGCCCCAGAACTCACAGAAACGGGCTAAATTCGCGCCGAATGACACCAAATAAGTATTACGCCATGCTCGACAAGATATTGCAGCACGGCAAACGACAGAGCAATAAAAAAGGCGACATAATCTATTTGCTCAATGAGCAGCTGAGTTTGTCGCCTTATGACCTGCTGGAGATTTTCGAGAGCCATAACATCGCACGCAAAAAGCTGCGCAACGAACTTAGCCTGTTTATGGCAGGCGAAAGAGACCTGACCAAGTACCGAGAAGCCGGGATAAACTGGTGGGATTATTGCGGGCAAATTCTCATCAACAGTTATCCGACCTATTTTGAGAAATTGCCGACTTTGATTGAGCAGATTAACCGAGAAAAGCGGAGCAGCAAAAATTATGTGCTGTTCTTAGGCTCAACAGGAGCGGAAACAAATCAAGCACCATGTTTAAGTCTCATTCAGTTCCAGCTCGAAGACGGCGAATTGGTTTTGTCGGCTTATCAGCGAAGCAGCGACGCAAACTTAGGTTTACCAGCTGACATTTACCATTTGTATTTGATAGCGCGACAAATCGAAGCGCCGTTAAAATCTATCACGCTGAATCTGGGAAACGTTCACATTTACGCTAACAACGTAGAGAGAACACGCGAACTTTTGGCCGGAAATGAAGCTGTGAGGTTTGACCTGAACGTCTGAGGCAAGAGCGACGACAGAAGCCGGAGAACAAAAGCAAAGCCGATTTTAAGCCTGTTTAAGCGGCTTGAAATCGGCTTTTAACTGGTGTTTAAGCGGTCGAAAGAGCAAGAGAAAAAAGGAAGCGAAAAAAGAGAAGATTTGCTCGTTTCGTTTTTGAAAGATGCTCATTTCGTTTTTGCGATTATAAAATTGCAAAGATATTCTTCACAATGATAAAAAACCGTACCGAATATGACGAAAGTGAGACCGGCATAAACGAAAGAGACCTGCTTGAACGTAAAATCACGATGACTCAGCGACGATTAGACAAACTTAATCGTCAATTAGAGGTCGCATTAGTATAGGTGGTTATATAGAAGATGAAGGTGGAGACGACAGCCCTGTCGATTAAGCATATAGCGCAGATGTACT
>CAJUIJ010000036.1:0-11426 GCA_910586175.1 uncultured Muribaculaceae bacterium
TCAATGTAAAAAATAAGTTGTTGAAAATAGGCTTAATACTAATTATGGTCGTCGGCAGCGCCTCCTCCTCCCCAGTGCGCGATGCAACGTCAGCTGACGCATTTATTCTATGTTGTCGTCACCAAAGGTTCCTTCCTCTCGGTGGCTTCGCGACGTTGCATCGCGCACTGGGGAGGAGGAGGCGCCGCCGACGACCATAAAAGGGAAAGGTTGTATTTTAACATTTCAACCGGATATTTACATTGAACCATAATAGTGCCAATGCAGCACAATCGCGTCAGGCGACAGCAATATGTTGCGCTGCAATGGCTATCCGTACATGCACACGAAGCTGAAACCATTGTCATAACTACTCCCCAAAAAGAAACAACACATAAATTGTCAAGCCGTTGACGGACTCAATCCGTTTAATTGCTCATAACGAGTATCAACGGTGATGAATATCCAAAACAACGCAAGTCATTATTGTGATTCTAACGAATGTTTAGAACCGGGTAAGTGTGTTCTCTCACTTTGTCAGAAGTTTATTCCGTTATTGATATTGATTATCTTTTTATCTGAGCCATTTTATGTATATTCTGAATGCCGTGACAGTCTCAATGTCTGTCAAGCTTCTTCACTTCAGGAGGAGCATTTCAAATGGCAAAAATTGATTGCGCCTGTAGCATTGGTAACCGCAGGGTCAATTGGGGTAAACAACGGATGGTTGAAGCACATCCGAAGTGATGTAAAAGATGGAATGAATAGGATGCGAGGTAGCTGTTATTTCCATGCAGATGACTATATTCAGTATCTTCCGGCTGCTGCTTACCTCGGAGTAGGTTTTATCCCCGGCAACAAAGGGAAACATAATTTCAAGGAGCGTTTGTGTGCCGGCGTGACGGCATACGCAGCCATGGCTCTTGTCACAAATGTAACAAAGGTGCTTGTAAGGGAGAAGCGCCCAGATTCGAATGCACGCAATTCTTTCCCATCGGGTCATACAGCAACTGTTTTTACGGGTGCCGAACTTATGAGGCTTGAATATGGGCCCTGGGTAGGTTTGGGTGGCTATGCAGTGGCCACGGGTGTGGCTTTCTTGAGGCTATACAATAATCGTCATTGGTTAAATGATGTTATTGCCGGTGCCGGTATAGGGATATTGTGTGCAAATGTGGGTTATTGGCTTCTTCCTCTTGAACGAAAATGGTTCAAGATTAAGCAGGGCAAACAAATCTTGATTGCTCCATCTTGCGGCCAAGGTCAATCTTACGGATTATCAATGACCGCATTTATGTAAGTTCTTATCTTTTGATATAAGATATCCTGCAAACGCAGGTGCATATAATTAATAATTTATGGCATACTATAATTTACTTTATACTTGCTAAAAATGGGCAGAATCAAGTAATGTCGGTAATTTATTTTAAAGAAATCACCTCATCCTCAGTAAGTTGTGTGCTCTCAGCCACATCCTTGACGCTCATGCCGGCAGCAAGCAGTCTTCTGGCTATCTCTACTGCTTTGGCGTTCGCTCCTTTCTCCTCAGCCGATACTATCGTGTTGTTGTAGTCGCGCATGTTCTTAAGCGATGTCTCGTAAGCCATGCGCTCCTCCGGCGTGAACCGCGCTATCTCCGCTACTTTGAAAAAACGCTCGAAGACCTTGTCTATGAGCTGTGTGGGCATGTCATTAAGCCTAACCAAGTTCCTTATTATATAGAGCCACCAGTCAGCGTAATTCTTCAAGTCGTCAACCTCTTTGTTGAATTTCGGCATCTCCAGATACATGTAGGTCAGCTTGTCGAAAAATACCTCCTTGGTGCGTGTGTCGCACAAACGCACCACATGCTTGTAATGAGGGTCATCAGCATATTCCGACATGGTGAAGTTGAGAAACGATATAGTGTATATCTTCGGCAGCCGATAGTCCCATTCCCCCTTCTTGGCAACAGCCTGCATAGGGAAGGAGGAATAATACACCGTGCGGTCCAGGAAATACCGCTGATAGGCATTCTGGCACTCCACAATGATATGCGAACCGTCGCTCGTCTCGCAATAAAGGTCATATACGGCCTTGCGGTCATCAGGCGTCTTGCCAAACAACTCACTGTTTTTGTACGATATATCGGTAACAACCTCCATACCATCGAAGAGCGCGTTTAGAATCTCGATAAGGAACTCCTTATTGGCCGGAGTGCCAAACAGCAGCTTGAACCCGAAATCGGTGAACGGATCAATATATCTCTCAGTGCACATAACCCTCACAGTTTGGTTTACCTCACAAATATAATCAAACACAACTGATTATCCAAATAATATGCATCTACAAAGCATCACCGCAGAGCTATAGATCGACCGAATGGTAGATAAAGAGATCCGCAAAGGTTAATAAAATAAAGGCTTTCAACTCCTTTTTAACTTTCGTAAATTAGTATAGACAACTTCAATAATTAAATTGAACACATACTTATAGTATTCGATAGCAAAAAAACGTTATATTTGTAAGTGTAATCACAATCAGATGTTTCTTATGGCAAAGCTTCTTTATCCGATAGGCATCCAAAACTTTCGTGAAATACGCGAAGGTGGATATGTATATGTAGACAAAACTGCATATATTCATGAGCTTGCCACTGTGGGTAAGTATTATTTTCTCAGTCGTCCTCGCAGATTTGGAAAGTCTTTGTTGCTGTCTACCATTGAGGAGCTTTTTAAGGGAGAACGTTATCTCTTTAAGGGACTTTATATTTACGACCATTGGGACGACTGGACTCTTTCTCCTGTGATTCATCTTGACTTGACCGGAACTAATTTTAATTCGCCCGATTCGCTCAGGAAACATCTTGACAGTTTTCTGACTGCGTGGGAACAAAAGTGCGGCATAGTACCACTATATCGCGATACTCTTGGTCTGAGGTTTGGCAACCTGATTGCTGAGTTGCACAATGCCACCCGACAGCGTGTGGTGATTCTTGTAGATGAATATGACAAGCCTTTGCTCGAAACTATCGACAGACCCGATTTGCAAGAACAATACAGGGCTGATTTGCGTGCCTTTTATAGTAACTTGAAGAGTCAGGATAGTCATATAAGGTTTGCTATGCTTACAGGTGTGGCAAGGTTTGGTCATTTGAGCATTTTCAGTGATTTGAATAACTTGCAGGATATCTCGATGGATGATAGCTATGCCGGTATTTGCGGCATCACAAATGATGAGCTGCTAAATTATTTTAAAGATGGAGTAAGCGAATTTGCCTCCTCTTCCGGATTATCTTTCGATGAGGCAGTAAGTGATTTAAAAGATAATTATGACGGTTACCATTTCTCTCCTTTCCGTAGGTTGGATATATATAATCCTTTCAGCTTGTTGAATTGCTTAAGTAAAAAACGAATCGGTAACTATTGGTTCCGTACAGGTACTCCTTCTTTCCTGATAAAGCTTGTTAGGAAGCGCAACATCTCTCCGAAGAAACTTGATAACCTTAGCATCCCACTCGACGATGTGGATAATGTTTCCTTCAACCTCAGCTCAAGTCTTTATCCGCTGCTTTATCAATCAGGTTATCTCACAATCAAAAGCTATCGCCCGGAAGTGCGGACAGTACTTCTCGGATTTCCTAACCGAGAAGTGGAAGAGGGGTTTCTAAAAGACCTTATGCAAGTTAGTATAAGTCACCCCAATGAAGAGTCCGGCTTTAGTATAGCGGAGTTTTATGATGATGTTATGGGGTGTAATCCGGAGAAGTTTATGCAAAGACTTCAATGTTTCTTTGCAGATTTCAACCGAGAGGGATTTAATCATATCAAGCTTGAACAGCATTATCAGGATGTGACATATATGCTGTTCAAACTGTTAGGATTCTTGACTCATATCGAATACAGGACTGCTACAGGAAGAATTGATACAGTAATTAAGACACCCGGCTGCATATATGTTATGGAATTCAAAATAGAGAGCACAGCCGAGGAGGCTATGTCTCAGATTGATTCGAATGATTATATGCTCCCTTTCAAGGTTGATGGAAGAACTCTTATAAAGATTGGTGCAAATTTCTCAAACAAAGACCGTAATCTCGATTCTTGGTTAATTATAGAGGAATAATCTCCCCTATAGCCCGTCTCATAAAAAATTTTACCTATAGTGGGCGACTTCTATTTGGGTTGATTCGCTCCTATAGGCAAAATTTTTATGATATGTGTTATAAATCAGTAGATTACCTTCTTGCCGTTGCGTACATATATGCCGGGTGATTGCTCTCCATCTCTCACTTTGACTCCATCGAGTGTGTAGATTTCGGCTTCCTCGGTTTCGCTGGCCTCTATTGTCCCTATGCCGGAGCCTGCTGCCAAGATAGCGCCGAACTCTTTCCATTGCTCAGCTTCTCCGTATGCCCCTACAGATTCTGCCGGACAGTATAGCTTGGCATTCTCCTGGTTGGCATGGTAGAAGCAGTTCGGCCCAAGTGCCGGTGGTGTTACAGCATCTATTGTGATGTCTGTCAATTTCGGCAGCTCTGAGAAGGTCTCCTGACCGATAGTTGTTACTTTCGAACCGAGCCTGACGCTTGCAAGCTCTTCGCATGCGTTGAAAGCAAAGTCATCTATGCCAATTAATGATTCCGGCAATTCGATGCTTTTAAGGGCGTTGCAGCCATAGAACGCATTCCAGTCGATAGTCTCCAATATGTCGTTCCAGTTAATCTGCTCCAATGATGTGCACTCGAAAAATGCAGTGTTCTTGATTGTCGCCACGCCGGCTCCCAATGTAACGCTCTTAAGCCCGCTGCAGCCGTTGCAGAGCTTTACGGGTACTTCCTCCCATGTGTCCGGTATAGTGATGGTCTCCAGTGCCGTGCACCCTTGCAGCATTCCCGAAGCTATATTGTAGACTTTGGCCGGCAGAACAACACTCTTAAGGTTCACGCAATTCTGAAACGCATTAACACCGGTGCTGAGTTCCTTCTCCAAGCCGGAAAGGTCAAGGCTCAATAATCCTACTTCCGAAAATGCAGACGTGCCTATTTCCTCCAAATTGCTGCCGAATTTCACCTCTGCCAAGCCTGAGCAAGCCTCAAAGGCGTACGCATTTATCACCGCGAGTTCTTCCGGCAAGTCAAGGCTTGTAAGCGACGTACACCCTTTGAACGATTCTTCGCCAAGCGATGTGATGCCCTCAGGCAGTGTAATCCGGGCTAACGCAGTGCATGAGTTGAAGCAGCCGTCAGGTATCACCGTCACCTTAGCAGGGATGGTGATAGATGCAAGCGCGCGGCAGTCATAAAATGCCGAGTTGCCGATGGTCTCAAGAGATTCGGGCAGCGCAATATCCGTTAGACTCTTGCACCCAGAGAGTGCAGCATTATTGATGGCAGTGAGCGATGCCGGCAGTGTGAGCTCGCTGAGTTGCGTGCAGTCAAAAAATGACCAGAACCCAAGACTCTCCACCTTGTCGCCGACGATAACCTTTGTGACTTGCTTGTCCCGAAAAGCATTGTTGCCAATGGCCGTCACTGCTGCAAGTGCCTCATCAGAGTTCATGTCAACTTCAGTCTCCGAACCATTCCAACTCTCAAGCGTCAACCCATCGTCCGATAGGGTATAGGAGGTGGTGGGATACTGGGCAGCTGCACCGAGCGCACAAAACACTCCGGCCAGCATAAGAGAACTGACAAATGTAGTCTTCTTCATAGTAATTCTTATTATTTTTTTCTGTTGTTATGCTGAGGAGTGCCGCATATCTCTTCATATAATTTGCGGCACTCTCATTGCTTGCAAATATAGTCAATACTTTTTGAACTTCAAAAGATATGCTTTGTTAGGGTGAACATAATAATTTTAAATAGGTCAATCTCTATGGAGCATGGTTAATCTCTGTGGCGCATGGTTAATCTCTATGAAGGCATGGTCAATCTCTATGGAGCATGGTTAATCTCTGTGGTGCATGGTCAATCTCTATGAAGCATCGAGACTCGCGTTTTCGCTCGTCAGAATACGAAAAATTCCTTACAAATGTCCATGCCATAAATTATTTTTAAACCTCAGAGCCTTAAATTAGATAGTTATTCCTGCTAATCATCAGTAATTCAGATTAAAAACCTCAGTTGAATTTTTCTAATATTGAAGTGTCATTTAGAGGCAGATGCGACATGTCAAGGTTTTAAGGCCTCACATTATGTTAAATAGAATTTCAGCTTTATTTTCTCACCTTTTTTTTGTAATTTTGTGGTTTAAGTAGGCTTTCAATTTCATTTTAACTTTCGTAAATTAGTTTAAACAACTTCATTTACTTAAAATTTAGTTGAACACCTGCTTAGGGCAATTCATCTATATAATTCTACACTCCGTTATGATTAAATTCAATTCAGAGGAAATTCCGATGCCATCGCTCGATTACGATTTGATCAAGCGATGGGTAGAGGCTGTGGTGGAAGCGCACGGTTTTGAGGTCGCAAAGCTGAATTATCTGTTTTGCGATGATGAGTATATACTTGAGGTGAACCGCAAGCACCTCAATCATGATTACTACACCGATATCATTACATTCGACTACTCTATCCCTGAAGTTCGAGACGATAATGGTGTTATCATACGTAAGGGGAGGGTGGCAGGCGATATGGTTATCTCTCTCGACACCGTCTTTACAAATGCCGAAAAATTTGGCTACACCACTTTCGAGGAATTGCTGCGTGTCATAATTCATGGAGTGCTGCATATGTTCGGCATTAACGACAAAGGTCCCGGCGAGCGGGAAATAATGGAAGAACACGAGAATAAAGCCCTCGAGATGTTTCGCAAGATGCGCGACGAAAACTTGTAAGTTGGAGTTATCTCTTCCAGTTGCGGTTCTCATCCAGTTGCGGTTCTCATCCTCTCTGTCGCAACTGCATAGCTTATTGTTTGGATAGTATACCGGGATTCTAATTCTGCGAGTCCCGGATTATATTTTTATGAAATGTGATTTAATGTGTTGTAACACAACATTATAATTATGAGATTCAGATACGATGTCATAGTGATTGGTGCAGGCCATGCCGGATGTGAGGCTGCTGTTGCCGCAGCTCGACTCGGGGCTTCTACCCTTCTGGTCACCAAAGACCTAAACCGGATAGCCCAGATGTCGTGCAATCCTGCCGTAGGCGGTATCGCGAAAGGACAGATTGTACGGGAGATAGATGCCTTAGGCGGCTCCATGGGTATAGTGGCAGACCGCACCGCCATACAATTTCGGATGCTCAACCGCTCCAAAGGACCGGCAGTATGGTCACCTCGCGTGCAGAGCGACCGTACCAAATTTTCCGATGAATGGCGACGCATACTCGACTCCACCCCCGGCCTCTACCTCTTCCAAGACTCAGTAACCTCCCTGATATTCGATCGCGATGGACAGTCCGGCAGGTCCGACCAGTCAGACCAGTCAGACAGGTCCGACAGGTCAGACAAGTCAGACTCGTCAGACTCGTCCGACTCGTCCGATCAGTCAAAAAAACGTGCCGTAAGTGGTGTCCGCACAAGCCTTGGCTTCGAATTTGTGGCCGATCAGGTTATTCTCACTGCGGGTACTTTTCTCAACGGTCTGATGCATTTCGGACCTGTGAAAATCCCCGGTGGGCGTATTGCCGAAGACGCCTCTGAGGGCATAACTGAGCAGCTGCGCAGTCTCGGTTTCGTTACGGACAGGATGAAAACCGGCACCCCTGCCAGGATAGATGGACGCTCCATAGACTTCACGCTTGCCGAGCGTCAGGATGGCGATAATATAGCCTACGAAAAATTCTCTTTCTTGCCTGATGTGGTCAGAACTCTCCCATCCAGGCCTTGTTGGATTGTGCATACAAATCCGGAAGCCCACGAGAAAATGACCTCTCATCTCGACGAATCACCTCTTTACAACGGTCAGATTCAGAGCATCGGTCCTCGTTATTGCCCCAGCATCGAGACGAAACTCGTTACATTTGCCGACAAGCAGAGCCATCAGCTTTTTCTTGAGCCTGAGGGTGAGACTACCGAGGAATATTACGTAAACGGTTTCTCAAGTTCAATGCCCTGGCGCGTACAGCTTGGGGCTATGCAGTGTGTCCCGGCCTTGCGCGATGTGCAGATGTATCGCCCCGGCTACGCCATAGAATATGACTTCTTTGATCCCACCCAGCTTACTCATGACCTGCAAACCAAACTCGTGGCTGGTCTCTATTTTGCCGGTCAGGTTAACGGTACAACAGGTTATGAAGAAGCGGCTGCCCAAGGGCTGATGGCCGGCATAAATGCTGCGAGACGTGCCAAAGGAGAGCCGGCTGTGGTGCTCGGCCGCGACCAGGCGTATATAGGAGTGCTTATCGATGACCTTGTGATGAAAGGTGTAGATGAACCTTACCGTATGTTTACTTCACGGGCTGAATACCGCATACTGCTACGTCAGGATAATGCCGACGACAGGCTTACGCCGCTCGGCTATGAGATTGGACTCGCCTCCGAACTCCGCTTCCGTTTGCTTAGGTTCAAGCAAAATGAAGTCCTCGAGTTGATGGCATGGATGGCTAAATTTACGGTAAAGATGGGGGAGCGCACCGACGCATTCCTTGCAGGATTCGGTTCGTCGCCGCTCTCTGCTTCGGCCAAGTTGATAGAGCTTGTGCGCCGTCCGCAGCTTAGCTTGCGAGACCTGATACACTTCCTGCCCAAGTTCGCCGACCGGGTTAAGAAGGTTCGCGAATCATTTGCTGCTGAGTTTGGGGATATGGCACCTTATGCCGATAATTTTGTGCAGGAAGTTTTGCAGGAGACTGAAATAATGATCAAGTATGAGGGTTATATAAATAGGGAGAGAGAGCTTGCAGACAAGCAGCGGAAGTTGGAGCATCTCCACATACCCGACAGGTTTGATTATGCATCTGTCACAGCTATCTCGACCGAGGCCCGTCAGAAACTCTCCCGAATACGTCCCGCCACAATAGGACAGGCATCGCGCATCCCGGGTGTCTCTCCGGCCGATATCAATGTGCTCCTGCTGTTGATGAACCGCAAGTGATGTCGTTGTTCCACGTGGAACAAGGTGGTGTCTATCTGCTTGAAATTACAATAGTATAACCTGTGCAGATTTTAGTATAACCTATGCATATTTTGAAAAAGAATCTAAAACACAATAACCAAATAAGAGAATACATGGAAGTAGAAGATCTCAGACTTAAGATTCGCGACATTCCTGATTTCCCGTCTAAGGGGATAGTGTTTCGCGATCTCACGACTCTCCTCAAGGATGGGGAGTCTCTCAAGGTGATGGGCGAGGCCCTGACCGATCTCTATCGTGACAAGGGTGTCACCAAGGTTGTCGGCATTGAATCGCGCGGATTCATCGGCGGCAGCATTATGGCATACAACCTCGGATGCGGTTTTGTGCCGGCCCGCAAGCCCGGCAAGCTCCCTTCGGTCACTATCAAGAAGGCGTATGCTAAGGAGTATGGTGTCGATACCATCGAGCTTCACAGCGATGCTATCAATGAGAACGACGTGGTGCTGATTCACGACGATTTGCTCGCCACCGGCGGTACTATCCGTGCTTGCTATGACTTGGTGATGTCGATGAATCCGAAGAAGGTTTACGTGAACTTCGTAGTGGAGCTGACAGACCTCAATGGTCGTTCGGTGCTTCCCGATGAATGCGAGGTGACATCTCTTCTTAAATATTGATAATCCCGATTTCAACGATGCATACGTGCGGTGATACAAATGTATTACGATGAGCATGTATGAGGATGTAACTGCCGGGACGCGCTTCTGCGCGTCCCTTTTTAGTTCACGATATTTGTGTTGTAATATTGATGGCGTTTGAATCGGTGGAATCAGAATGTCTGTATTGGAATATTGATGGTATTTGAATCGGTGGAATCAGAATGTCTGTGTTGTAATATTGATGGCATTTGAATCGGTGGAATCAGAATGTCTGTGTTGGAATATTGGTGGCATTTGAATCGGTGGAATCAGAATGTCTGTATTGGAATATTGGTGGCGTTTGGGCGTTATTATTATATGGACGAAATTTCTAAGAAGAGTGAGTTGGCATCTGTAGCCCGTAAGATCGATGAGATCGGAGGCTTCGAGCTTGAGATAAAGCCTGACCGCACTCGCGATGATATTTTCAACAACCGTCCCGGCGAGCATCTGCGCAGCAAGATACTCGGTCTCCCGGAGTCTCCCGGAGTTTACATGTATCTCGACAAGACCGGCAAGGTGATATATGTTGGCAAAGCGAAGCGTCTCAAGCGTCGCGTCTCGAGCTATTGGAACCGCCGTCACGACAGCACGCGCACCAACCTGCTTGTGCGCAACATCGTCGACATGCGGTTTATCGTGGTGGCAACCGAGGAGGATGCGCTTCACTTGGAGAACGCTATGATAAAGCGTTACCAACCGCATTACAATGTGCTGCTAAAGGATGACAAGTCCTATCCCTGGATAGTTGTTACCGACGAACTCTATCCGCGTGTATTCATGACGCGCACCAAGGATGAGGCGGGCAAATATTATGGACCCTACAGCAACATCAGCGCAGCTAAGACGGTGCTCAATCTGATACGAGACACATATCCTCTGCGCACTTGCCGCCATGCCCTTGATGAAAAGGGAATCGCGCGCAACAAGTACTCTCTCTGTCTCGATTACCACATAGGCAAGTGCGGAGGGATGTGCCGTGGCTTGATGTCGCCCGAGGAGTATGGCGAGGTGATAAAACGTGTGCGCCAGATACTGAACGGGGAGACCGTGGAGCTTGAGCGCATGCTCTTGGAGGAGATGGAGAGGCTCAGCGAGGATTGGAAATTTGAGGAGGCGCAGACCGTAAAAGAAAAATATGAGAACGTCAGAAAATACAACGCCAAGTCGATTGTAGGGGAGACTTCGGTGCGCGACATAGACCTGTTCGCATATGTGGAGAGCGACGACCGTGCCTATGTCAATTTTATGCATCTTCATCATGGCGCGGTGACGCAGAGCCTCAATCTTGAGTACGTGAAGCGCAAGAATGATATCACACCTCCGGAGATACTTTCGATGGCGATATCGGAAGTGTCGGAGCGTTTCGGACGGAAGTTTGGCGAGGTGCTTCTCCCATTCGAGCCTGATGTGGAGTTCGAGGGTATGAAAGTTATAATGCCCCGGCGCGGCGAGAAGCGTAGGGCACTCGATGTGGGTTTGAAGAATGCCACACAGTTTATGAAAGACCGCGAGAAAGAGATAGCGGCGATGAATCCTGACCGAGCCGTCGACAAGCTTATGGAGCGGATGAAATCGGACTTCCGGCTTCCTGTGGAGCCAAGGCATATCGAATGTTTCGACAACTCGAATATCCAGGGCACGAATCCTGTGGCGAGTTGCGTGGTGTTTCGCAACGGCAAGCCGTCGAAGCGAGATTACCGTCACTTCATCATCAAGACTGTGGTGGGGGCAAATGAC
>CAJUIJ010000036.1:11436-15548 GCA_910586175.1 uncultured Muribaculaceae bacterium
ACCGCCGCTACACGCGCATGATGGCGGAGGGTGAGCCATTGCCTCAGATGGTGGTCGTGGATGGCGGCAAAGGGCAGCTTAGCGCGGCTGTGGAGGCATTTGATGAGATGGGCATACGGGGTGATGTGGCTCTCGTAGGCATCGCGAAGCGACTTGAGGAGATATATTTCCCGGGTGACACATTGCCGCTCTATCTTGACAAGAAATCACCGAGTCTGAAAGTGATCCAAGGCTTGCGTGACGAGGCCCACCGCTTCGGCATAACGCATCACCGCGACCGCCGCAGCAAGGGCCAGACGGTAAGCGAGCTCGATAATATCGCCGGTGTCGGCCCTGCCACAGCCGCCAAGCTGATGAAGCACTTCAAGAGCCTGAAACGTCTCAAGGAGGCAGAGCTGCCCGAAATAGAGGAAGTGGTAGGCAAGTCAAAGGCCGCGATAGTCTACGGCCATTTCAGATAGTCAGACAAGTCAGACAAGTCAGACAGGTCAGACAAGTCGGACAGGTCAGACAAGTCGGACAAGTCAGACAGGTCAGACAGGTCAGACAAGTCAAAAAAAGAGGGATGCGCCGTTTAGGCGCACCCCTCTTTTACTTGTAGGCTCAGGTCTTGTTTCAGATTATCACCTTAACGGTCTTGGCACCGGCTTTCACGATGTAAGTGCCGGGGACGAGAACGTAGCCGTTTATGTCGCCGAGGCTCGGTTCGTTGATTATCACGCGGCCCTGGAGGTCGGTTACGGTCAACTGTTCGCCGGCCATGCCGAGGATATTCAGCATGCCGTTGGTGGTAAATATGCGGCCCTCGCCATCAGCATCGACACCTTCTATGCCTGATACGCCGGTTATAGAATAGCCGGAGAAGAGGCCGAACGTGTTATCGTTGGGGAATGTGGTGTCGAGAAGCAGTTCCACCCATTTGAGACCGTTGACGTCAGCAGGGAGGTCAAGAGAGTTGGTCACCCAGCCCTTGGCACCCATGGGGAATGAGCCGATTGCTGTAGGAGCAGTTGCACCATATACGTTAGAGAGAAGGCTGAATTGTGCGCCATAATTGCCTCCCCAGTAAGTCAGCGATACCTTCACATCCTTCACTCCGTCGGTTGAGAATTTGGGGAGTGAGAGGCGGCTCTTTGCAGACTTCACACCCTCCTGACCGATGTAGCCGATGTAAGCTATTCCGGTGTTGTTGGCGAAGAGCGGCGACACAGTAACGGGATCATCTACCATCCAGTAAGTGCCCTCATAGTCGGCAGCGGGACGCTGTATCACCACCGGCCAGTATTCTTCCTCACCGGTTTCCATAGTCTCGACCATGGGGAGTTCGTAGGGGGTGCCGATCACCACGCCGGTCTGGGCGATGTAATCGCTTTGACCCGCATCATTCATGGCCATCACACCGAGTATGTAGCTGTTCTGGGGAGCACCGGGCTCTACAGGCACGGTTGCCTCGCATACGTCGTAGCCCACGCCGTCGAGGAATTGCCAGCCATCGGCATAATACCATACACCGTAGAAGAACGAATCACCGATAGGACCGGGTTCGCCACCCTCCACCGGGGGAGTCCAAGTGAGATGAGCAGACATGTTGTCCTCGCTTACTTCAGCTTTCAGATTCTGCACCGTGTAGGGCTTCACGACACCCGTAAAGAGGTTGGTGGTGGCTTCAACGCCGGCACGGTTGTCGAGGCTGCAGCTCACGCCGATGGTGTTGTAATTCTGTTTCGTTTCAATCACGGTATTGATTACCTCGCCCGGCTTTCCGGTTACCGTCTTGGTGTAATATACTTCACCGTCGAATGGCTTGTCGATTACGAACTCGCGCGACACGACTTTTGCTTTGAGTTCAGTGTTGGCATCAATAGCCTTTCCGTTCACGGTCAGCGATGGCATTGTGAAGGTCACAGTAGCATTGAGAGCGCCCTTGGGGTCGGCAGTGGCCACGAGGTCAGACACAGTCTGCGGCACGTCAGCATCGCGGCTTGTGAGGGCGATATCCATGTCGGAGATATGGAAAGCCACATCGTTGGTCTTGGTGCGCACGGCGAGATAATAAGTGCCCGCTTCCGGCACAGAGAAGAACTCTGTCATGATTATACCGCGCATGTAGTGGAGCTGTGTAGGCTTGATCACAGTGCGCGTCATTGCCTCCACGGTCGGCTCCTTGCCGATCAGCACCTCGATTGTGCCCGTGTCGTCTACATCAGATATAAGGCCGGCCTCCATCTGGAAGCTGTAAGCCTTCGTTGTGTTGTCGAAATTAATCGGGGGGAATATGAGCATGTCATCGCCATCGGCACCTGAGGCAAACGAGGGGAAGCCCATGGTCTCGGAAAAATGCCAGTTGCGGGTGTTACCCTCAGAGTCAGTCTTGCCGTCGATGTCGATTGCCTGGAACATCGTGAACTCATACTCCTCCGGGCGGAAATGGAGCGAACCCTCAGCCGGAACTGTGAGCGGGTCACCGTAGTTGATATAGTTGGACTCGGCAGGCTCTGATGTTTTGCCCTCGGCTTTGGCTGTCACCTTGGCGGTGTAGCTCTTGTAGGGCATGCCTTGCGGTAGAGTTATAGTGCAAGATAATTCACTTGTTTCGGCTACTTTCTCACCATTCAGAGTCACGGTGTAAGTGATGGCTGCGGGGTTTACATAGCCATCGTGCACGCTTCCTGTGCTCGCATCCCATGTCACGGATGTCTCAGTGAGCTTAACATTGGTTGGGGCATTGGGAATATCGGCTCCAATCCAGAGGCTCTTGATTTCGGGGAGCGACCACTTGCCATCCTTGCCGAGAGTCAGAGCGAAAGTGTGCTTGCCGTTGGTGAGGTCGGAGAGGTCAATTGAGAGACTGCTTCCAGGTGTGGTAGTGCCCGATTTCACGGCAACACCGTTATCATACAGTTTCCAGTCAAGGCTTCCCGAAAGAGGGTTGCCGGCAAAAGTCTTGCCTGCCACAGTGTATGATATGGAGCCGGTGAGCGAAGAGCCTTCGAAGTCAGAGCCGGCGAAGATGGCCTTGGCCGGTGCATCGGAGTCTACATTGTCGGCTGTGCAGACCATGAACATGTATTCCTCGCCCGAAGTGCAATCATAGAGTTTTGTGCAAGTCTTGGCATTGGCGTCGATTGAATACATGGCGGATGACCTGTCTTTCAAGTAAGCGTTGAAGATATAGGCTTCATCCTTGGGGCTGTATACCAAGCCGGATACAGTGGATGAAAGGTCCGGGATATTGAGTGCGAATAAGGAGGTCTGTTCACCTTTAGCATTTACTGAAACGAACTGACCGGCGGTGGTGACACCGTAGAAGAGGTCGTCCTGTACATTATAGCATAGGGCAGTACACATCTGGCTGAACTCCACTTCGCACACCGGTGCGGAGGTGTCGATATTGTCGGCATCGGCACGCTTGAAGCCATAGGCATTGCCGTCGTTTATATGGCCATAGCCGTACACTCCATCATCCAAGTCGCGATAAGCGGTGGTGATGTAAACGTTGTCCACGCTTTCAGCCGACACCGTGAGTGGAGTGAAACTTTCCACTTTGCCCGTGTTGAAGTCGATCACCACTTGCCCGTATGCGAGCAGGCCGCCCATGAAGTTCATGGCATTCACACCGCAGAGCTTGCCGTCGCGCAGCCAGCCTCCGGTCATCGGCATCGACCACTCGGAGGTGTAGCTGTCAGCCCACATGAAAGTCGGGGCAGGGGTTGAGTTGATACGGTAGAAGCCCTGTTGCAGAGCAGTGCCTTGGAAATAATAGAGTGAACCATAAATGTTGGAGCTCTCGGTGAGTTTCATCGCCGGGTTGCGGTACATCGGTTTCTCTGTACGGGCAGTCACCTTGTCGGCAGACATGGTGGGGAAGAAACTTGCGTAGGAGGCCGGCAGGCGTACCTCTGCGACTTTTTGAGGAGGGGTCACTGCAACAGCTGTTGAGGTAGCCACTCCGACCATGAGCAGCGGGAGTAAAAATCTCCCTTTAGTGAATTTTTCTCTCATGTAAAGTGAATGTTAAAATGATTAGATTGTGTATTCATAGACAACCCTCGCACACTATGCGAGCTGTGTGATGACAAAAATAAACATTTATTTTGATAAAATGAAAAAAA
>CAJUIJ010000036.1:15558-18106 GCA_910586175.1 uncultured Muribaculaceae bacterium
AAAAAAATATTTAGATTTGTGAAAATTTAATATAACAAGCATCGCTGCAAAGTGGTGTGTACTTTCAATTAACCCATTTTATTTATGGTAAAATTAAACAAAATCACGTCGCTGCTTTGTGCGGCGGCAATCTGTCAGGCAGCTTATGCCGTTACTCCTGGATCGCCCTCCATGTCGTTTTCATTTGCGATAGAAGGCGACAACGGTGTGGTGCATGGTTCAGTGACAGCCCCGTTGAATGATAACCAGTGGCAGGCACTTCCGGCTGATACGAAGATGAATGTCCGGGTGGTGCGTTCATGCTACCAACTTGGAGAAAGTGATGTGGCAGTCATCTCGTATGAGGGCCTTGCTCCCGGCGAGACCAAGGAGTTTCTTGATGAAGCCACACCGGCATGGCAGTATGGTTACAACTATACTTACAATGCGTATGCCTCGATTGGTGATGAGGTGAGTTATCAGGGCTATGGGTCGGTGACTCCCGGCATCGCATTCTCGTTTGGATATGGTGCAGTAGAGGCGGTGTCTAAGGCCGAAGATGGAGTCTTCACGGTTGACATCACAGCCACCGTGCCTGACAAGACAAATACATATCCGGCAGAAGATATACCGGCCGATATGACAGCCCTCGAGTTCTACCGCCTGCCGCAAGGGGTAACCGACCTTACCAAGGGTGTTCTGATAGGCAAGATAGACAACCCCACCAAAGGGGAGAAATATACATATACTGACACCGAACCTGTGCTCAATGCCAAAAACGTATATCTGGTGAAGGCCGTTTCGAAGTTCGGTTTGGCGCAGTTGCAGACCGAGGCTTATGTGGGATATGATGTGCCCCAGGCTCCCTATGGGGTGGATGGCGAGTTTCAGGCTGACGGAGGCTACAAACTTACATGGGAAGAATCGACCGGTGGTGTCAACGGTGGTTTGATTGACCCGGAGCAGACGGTCTACAACGTGTTCCGCGTATGGGGCCGTGGCGAGGGTGACCGCGAGCAGATAGCAGCCGGTCTCAAGGCTACGGAGTATGTTGACTACGGCACAGATATGGAGAAGGCCCGTGCGGTGATGTATGTTGTGGAGTCAGCCAACAACGTCGGTGTGGGTGGTTCCACATCCTCCTCTTACGACTATGACGTGGTGATAGGCCCGGCAGCCAATCTCCCCTATGTGGAGAACTTCGATGGCGGTCTCAACAATGTGTGGGAATTCGACAACTCCACATACTACGGCAAATTCTACATCGGCACAGAGGCGGAATTTGGCGACAAAAAGGTTGAACCTCACGCCGGCACCGGCCTTATATATGTGGACTACGCATACTCATATGTATCGGCGGGAGCAACAGCCGACATGACCTCATACAAGATTGACCTCGGCAAGTCTGTAAATCCCGCACTCGCCTTTTATCTCTACATGATTCCGCAAGGCAACGTGACCGTCAAGCCTCAGGTATCATACGACGGTGGTGAGTTCACCGACCTCGCTACGATAGCCGTTGGAGACTGCACTGAGGAGAGTTGGCGCAAGTTTGTCTATCCGCTTCAGGGAGCTGCCGGTGCAGAGTCCAAGATTGTCAAGATTCGCTTCTATACTGAGAAAGGGGAGAATGGACAGGCGGCGATATTCGACGACATAACTGTGGCCGATTACCTGCCCGTAGGCAATCTTGATGTGGAGTATGATCCGGATAACTGTTCGGCACTGATAACATGGGCAGATCCCTCTACCGAATACACCACAGTGACCTCATACGAAGGCTTTGTGGATGGTGTGAGCGTAGGTGCGGTGACGAGTCCGTGGGACTATAAGGCGACTGACTATATGACCCCCGTGCAGATAGCTGTCAAGGCGCTGTACGGCGAGATCGAGGCTCCGCAGAGCGCATCGGTCACGGTGTCTGTGCCTCGCCCGGCATTTACAGAGTTTACAGTCGACGACCATATCTTCTCGATAGTTGAGGATGCACCCGCTACAGAGAAGCAGATCATCATAAAGCAATATCTCGGCGACAACCCGCTCTACAAGACACCGGAGATGGTGACATACGATGGAGTGACTTATAAAGTCACAGGCATCGGCGAAGGTGCATATCGTGAGAACACGGCCATAGTATCAGCGAATATTACCGGTGAGATAGAGACAATCGCGGCAGAGGCATTCTATGGTTGCACTTCGATGCAGGCAGTATCGTTTGGTGCGAACCTCAAGAGCATCGGTGCGCGTGCGTTTGCAGGCTGCTCTGAACTTGCTACAGCGATATTCACTAATCCTGAGGTACCCGAGGTGGCGGAAGATGCCTTCACAGGCATAGCCTATCCCTGCGACGGCAAATGTCCGGAAGGCACCGAAGATGCTTACGAAGCAGTGCCGGGTCTCGACCCCATCCAGTTCAAGATGTCAGGAATAGAGTGCATCGGCAACGGTGTGGATGCAGATGGAGAAGAGGTGGAATATTACAACCTCCAGGGCGTGCGCATTGCTAAGCCGACAAGCGGCACAATCGTAATAGTACGCAAAGCAAATTCCGCAACGCTCCGCGGAATGA
>CAJUIJ010000037.1 GCA_910586175.1 uncultured Muribaculaceae bacterium
CCTTAGGACCGGCAATGGCACCATCCTTATTGATATGACCCACGAGAATCACCGGCACACCCGACTCCTTGGCATAACGAAGCAGAGCAACGGCGCACTCACGCACCTGCGACACACTGCCCGGAGCCGACTCAATGTCGGGAGAGAAGATGGTTTGAATCGAGTCTACTACAAGAAGCTGCGGTTGTACATCCTCAATCGTGGCGAAGATATTCTCCAGATTCGTCTCACACAATATATATGTGTTATCGGCCACCTTGCCGAGACGTTCGGCCCGGAGTTTCAACTGCGTGGCAGACTCCTCGCCCGACACATACAGAATCTTGCGCTGGCGGATAGAGAGCACGTTCTGGAGCAATAGAGTGGACTTGCCGATGCCCGGCTCGCCGCCGATAAGGGTCAGGCTACCGGCCACGAGACCTCCTCCGAGCACACGGTTAAGCTCATCAGAAGGGAGATGCACACGAGCTTCCTCAGTAATCTCGATCTCCGACAGACGCACCGGCGCAGAACTCTTCACGAGTCCGCGGCTCGGCTTACCCTTGGACTTGCCTACAGAAATACGCTCCTCCACAAAAGCGTTCCACTCCCCGCAGCCGGGGCATTTGCCGAGCCACTTAGGGGAATCATAGCCACACTGGCTACACACATATGCTGTCTTGGTCTTGCTTGCTGCCATAATCAATAAAGAGGCCGTGAAAAATAAAAACAGGCCCTCTCATCTACAAAGATAATAATTAAGGAGGAGATTGCAAAATTAAGGATGCCGGATTCATCAAAAGGAGGCAAAAAAGGCATGAACCAACCGGTGGCGAAAAATGTAAAAAATATTTTGGTGAAATAGTAAAAAATTGGCAAAAAAGTTTTATATTTGCAAAACCAACGAACCGACCTCGGCATGGGGCGGTTTACCATGTGAAACATAACCCAATAATATAAAACACAGCTATGAATTTCTTAACAAACGAGAAACTTCTTATCTCAGGAGCAGCCGGCATGATCGGCTCAAACATGGCCCAGACAGCGCTTATGATGCGCCTCACCCCGAACATCTGTCTCTACGACCCCTATGCAAAGGGTCTTGAGGGCGTTGCAGAGGAACTTCTGCAGTGCGGTTTCGAAGGTGTCAACATCACATATACTGACAACATCGAGGAGGCCTTCACAGGTGCCAAGTACATCGTATCGTCGGGTGGCGCACCCCGTAAGGAGGGCATGACCCGCGAGGATCTTCTGGCCGGCAACTGCAAGATTGCAGAAGACTTCGGTAAGAATGTAAAGAAATATTGCCCGGATGTGAAGCAGATCGTGGTTATCTTCAACCCGGCTGATATCACCGGTTTGGTGACACTTCTCTACTCAGGTGTGAAACCCGGACGCGTCACCACACTCGCAGCCCTCGACAGCACACGTCTGCGCAACGAGCTCGCAAAATATTTCAAGATCGATTCCGACAAGATCACCAACGCCCGCACATATGGTGGCCACGGTGAGCAGATGGCAGTGTTCGCATCTACAGTTATGGTAGACGGCAAGCCTCTTACAGAGCTTATCGCTGAAGGCAAGCTTCCCGAGAACGAATGGGAAGAACTCAAGGTGCGCGTGATCCAGGGTGGTAAGAACATCATCACACTCCGTGGCCGCAGCTCATTCCAGAGCCCCGCATACCTCTCTATCGAGATGATTGCAGCCGCTATGGGTGGCGCACCCTTCAGATGGCCTGCCGGCGTTTACGTAAACGATGACAAGTTCCAGAACATCATGATGGCAATGGAAACCACCATCACTACCGATGGCGCAGTGTTCAAGCCGGTGAATGGTACAGCTGAGGAGATGGCAGAACTCGAAAAGAGCTACGAGCACCTCTGCAAGATGCGCGACGAGGTTATCTCTCTCGGCATCATGCCTCCTATCGAGAAATGGGGCGAGTATAACCCCTACCTGCTCGAGAAGACAGTGTAATCCTAATTATACATTCCCCATATCGAAAAAGGTGAGACTTTCGGGTCTCACCTTTTTCTTTAGTAATGGGGCCAATGGGGCTAATAGGGCTAATAGGGCCAATGGGGCTAATAGGGCTAATAGGGCTAATAGGGCCAATAGGGCTAATAGGGCTAATAGGGCCAATAGGGCTAATAGGGCCAATAGGACTTATGGACTTATTGGACTTATTGGACTTATTCGGCTTATTCGGCTTATTGGGCTTATTAGGCTTATTAGGCTTATTGGTCTTATTGGGCTTATTTGTTTATTCGCTTTGGATTGGCCGGAAACCAACCCTTGCGCACACGTTCCACCTGCTCATTTACCTCCTTTATGCTCCAGAAGCAGCTGAATGCTGTCACTCCACACAGTGCAGAAGCGATTGTGGAGCTGCACAGGAGCGTCGGGATAATAAAAAGAATACCGGCTACAAGGAATGCCCAACGAATCTTGCGTCCGAAGTAATATTCACCCTTAATCACCAACGGATGAAACAAGCCTATGATAAGAAAAGTGCATAGGCCGATAATCAAACCTGAATAATTAATCATTTTGCATCGCGGTTATAGTGAGGCATGTCTTCCGGAAGAGGAATCGATATTTCCGCCATACCGGCTATCCTCCCGGTTGAATCGCGCCACGGTGTCTGGTAAATAAGTTTACGGATACCACCCTTCTCTATGGTGTAGGCATTGGTGTCGCCCGTAGCGAGCATATGACGTATCATCTGCTGCGAACGCTCCGAATGGCAACTGAAAAGATTTTTACCAATCATATCTCCATGCCTGGCAAACGTTTTGCGCGAAAGGTCGTTCATATACAAAATCACACCATTCCAGTCGCAGATTGTCACCGCGCACCCTATCATATTCATCCAACCGGCCACTTCTGCCGGCACTTCATAATCTTGCATAACTATTGATTTTTGCACAAATTTAATGAAAGTTTTCCTAATTCCACCATTTTTTGCTAAATTCACTGCAAAATACCCTAAACATAGGAGTCTGCCACGCGATGCATGAAAACAACAATTCACATGGCAATCACAGCATTACAATTCATTAATTCACATATAAACAAGTAAAAAAATGAACAGACAAAACACAAATCACGAATACGAGTACAAGGGAATGTGCATAAACGGCTTCCTCATGATATTCTTCACATTCATCCTGCTGCCGGCGATGATGGTCGGCACGCTTATTCTGTGGGCAGAGAATAATCCCGGACTTGCCACCGCCGTTATGATCCCGCTCTTTATAATCTTCATATTGGGGTGTGCCGGTTACTTCACCCAGGAGCCCAACATGGCCCGCGTCATGACTTTTTTCGGTCAGTATAAGGGCACTTGCAAGAAGGTAGGTTACTATTGGGTCAATCCATTCATGAACCGCAAGAAACTTTCACTTCGTATCAACAACATGGATATCGACCCCATCAAGGTAAACGACAAGATAGGCAATCCGGTGTTGATCGGCATGGTGCTTGTGTGGCGCATCAGAGACACCTATAAGGTAGTGTTTGATCTCGACTCTGCAAGTCTTGGAGCAACCGGAGGCATCAGCATGGCTGCGCTCTCCACCTTTGTGCGGATTCAGAGTGATGCGGCATTGCGTGAGGTGACAGGACAATTTGCTTATGACAATACCGACGCCAACGACCCGCACGAGCTTACACTGCGCAGCAGCGGCTCGCAAATAAGCGAGATGCTCGAGGTGAAAATCAACGAACGTCTCGCCATGGCCGGCATAGAGGTGGTGGAAGCACGCATCAACTATTTGGCTTACGCCCCTGAAATCGCAGCAGTGATGCTTCGCCGCCAGCAGGCATCAGCCATCATATCTGCTCGCGAGAAGATAGTGGAAGGGGCAGTCTCGATGGTCGATATGGCCTTGAAACGTCTTGATGAAAATAAAGTGGTGACACTCACCGAGCAGCAGAAAGCCTCCATGGTAGGCAACCTGCTCGCAGTGCTCTGTGCCGACGAACCACTCACTCCGACACTCAACGCAAACGTGTGATTCGCCGAGACGGTGCCGTGGATAAAATCAGCGGCACCGTTTCAATTTTAACGGTGCTTGTGTCAAGACCGAACGCATCGCGCTCCGATATGCCGAGCCAACGCAGACGGTCGTGCATCTTGAGCAAGAAACGCTCGTGCCAACGGCAACTGCTCGACACGGAAAAAAGCCTACGAAGAATTACAAACCGGAAATCGCCCGCTATGCCGTGCCCACGAAGTGAGGGATAGCTGCTCGTCAAATCGAGTTCACCGTCACGCACCATATCCTCCACCACCTGACGCAAGAAAACATTGACCTGCGGATTCACACGATAGCCCACATGGAAAGTCAGCGCGAAAATTGAGCCGGGCGAAATGGTGCGTATATCATATTCAAGCTGGTCGGGCGCATCAGTATGGTCAATGTGTATGAACCAATAATGGTCTGCACGCTTGGTCTGTTTATTTATTATCGAATAAAAAATCTTTGACTCCACCATGCCGTTATGCGGCGAATCGCTGAGATAAATCAAATTGGAGGCAAAAAGGGGAATCTCCTTGTCGCGGATTATATCGGAGATAACCGGCACCTTATCTTTAATAGGCAGATATTCCACAAATTTACTCCTCATAATATGAGATTTATACCATATAAGCATAACCGCGCCCACAAGACATGCTATCAACAGACTGTACCAGCCGCCATGCGCAAACTTGGTGACATTGGCCACGAAAAATAGAGTTTCAAGCAGAAGGAAAAAACCAGTGACAGCAAGACACCACACCTTGCCGATTCTCCTCAGACGCAACCACACGCCAAGAAGCACCGTAGTCATGAGCATCGTGATCGTTATGGCCAAACCATAGGCAGCCTCAAGGTGAGACGAATCACTGAAAATAAAGATTGTAGTAAGGCACCCACCCAACAGGCACCAATTGACAGCCGGTATGTAAAGCTGCCCACGCTCCACCGTGGGATACTTGATGCGCAATGACGGCCAAAAATTGAGAGACACGGCCTGTGAGAAAATAGTGAACGCACCGCTAAGCAAAGCCTGACTCGCTATGATAGCGGCTATCGTGGAGAATATAACCATTATGCCCACCCCACCTTCCGGCACAATGGCATAAAACGGATTGATCGAGACATCTCTGTGAGCCGAAATCAGGTATGCACCTTGGCCGAGATAATTAAGGATAAGCATTGTCTTGACAAAGAACCATCCGTAAGTGATATTGGCACGTCCACAATGTCCAAGATCTGAATATAGCGCCTCGGCACCGGTTACACATAGAAATACAGCACCTATAATCAGAAACCACTCGGGAGATGTGACGAGAAGCTTCACTGCATACCATGGATTGAAGGCGTAGAGTATGTGGGGTGCATCAAAAAGCGCTATTGTGCCTAGTGTGCCGAGTGTAAGGAACCACAGCAGCATCACAGGTCCAAACAGCTTGCCAATCTTGTGTGTGCCGGCCTGCTGGAGCACAAAAATTGCAATTATTATAAGAATCACAATCGGTCGCACCGGAAAATGCGGCACTATAAGTTTCATCCCCTCCACGGCAGACGAGACAGTAATGGCCGGAGTCAGCATACCATCAGATATCAAGGCAGCAGCCCCGACTGCCGCCACTATATATAGCCACTTGCGCCGGCACCCCTTAAGCAACGAATAGAGAGCCAAAATACCGCCTTCACCCTTATTGTCTGCATGAAGGGCGAGCAGCACATACTTCACGGTGGTCTGGATGGTCAGGGTCCAGATGACACACGAAATTGCACCCAGCACATAGTCAACATCGTATGCGGGATTAATGGACGCGATGGCCTTCATCACATAAAGCGGAGAGGTGCCTATATCACCAAATACAATGCCTATGGCCACAAGAATACCCAGTGGCGACAGCACCTTGGCAGCTGTTTGTTTTTTGTCGCTCATCTCATGAATTATTTTTGGCATCAACTTTGCCGTTATTGGTTGGCATATCCGTCTCTTCTTCCTGCTGCTCAATCGGTATTGTTTGCTGAGATGCTTGATTGCCGAACTTCGCCTGACTGCTCTGCAAATAAGCCTTGAATGATTTGATGAGACCTGCATCATCGGTAGAACTCTTGCTGCGGCTGGTAATAAGGTTGGTTATGTAAACAGTGAATATGGGGAACATCATCATGCCCAACGCAGCCACCACAACCGACAGCACCCGTCCCACACCTGTATGCGCCACAATGTTAGAACCCACCGTTGTGACATCCATGCACGCCCACCACAAAGCATCCGTATAATGCGTTACAAGCGGGTTATGTCCATGCTCAAAGAGGAAGAAAGTGAGGCTGGCAAAATATACCATCGATATAAGCGTGACAAGATAAGAGAGAAACAGACCTGTGGCCTTATTGCTTGTGAACCATCCCACCACAATAGCCACCGCAAAACCTCCACGTATCAAAGGCATGAAACGCAACAGATAAGCAACCTCATCCGAAAGATATTGCTGAAGGCCATATCTGTAAATGATGGCCTGGTAAGGAATTGACACAAGCAGAAAGAAAAACCTCGTCACCAAATAATGCCACTTGCGCTTGGCAAGCATCAGCTCTATAAAATAGTCTGCGAGGAAAACTATGCAAATCCAGAACTGCTGACGGTGAAATCGGGGTTCGGAATAAAAATCTATACCCCTGAAAGTCTCCACCGAAATCAGCACCACCAGCCATATGGATAGGGCCACAATAAGCATGTGCAACGTCAGCAGCACACCCTTATGGCCAAAATATGAGCCGAACTGTTTCAAAACCTTATTCATAACTATAATGCAATTGGATACCATCTACAAGTTTGTCTACTTACCCCCCCATCTTCCTTTTAATTTCTTAACACACTAAGAGTGTGTTTGGATTTAAATGTTTTATCACGAAGAGGAAATTTTGAGTGATTTTCGCGAGTTGAAGAAGGAGCATGGCGGGCCATGTGACTGATGAGACTCGGCGAAAAGTACCAAAATTTACCTTTGTGATAAAAACAAGAATGTACCATATCATCTATACTGTTAATTCGGTTTAAATTCAAACACACTCTTAAGAAGCAAAGGTTCGGCTGCGTCACCACAGCCGAACCTTTGCTTCTTTACCTGTAAGTACTAAAATAGGTTCGTTTCTATTTCAAAGTAAATGAATCTGCTACCTTAGCAGCAAGTTCACGCGCGGCCAAACGCGTCTGCTCGTCGATACTCTGCTTCATGGCAAGAGAGGCAACGATCGGCATCTTCATGCGCTCGCTGTAACCCTCGATAGCCTTCAGCACTGCGCCTTGCGCCCATGTGAAGCTGCCGAAAGCGGCGAATACCTTTCCTTTCAGCTCGCGGGTCTCCATAGCGTTCATGAATTGCTCCACCGGCGGGAACATGCGCATGGAATAAGTGGCGCTGCCTACAATAAGGCCCTCATAGCGATAAGCATCAGAAATCATGTCGCTCATCGAAGAGACCGAAGCATTGTGTACGCGTATGTTGCGCACTCCGCGTGCACACAGCTCGCGTGCTATCTCCTCAGCCACTTCGGCAGTATTGCCATACATCGAGCCGTAAACTATCGTCACGCCCGGCTCACTCTTGTATGCTGAAAGATGAGCTGTGAGGTCAACCACCTCGTTGATACGTTCGTGCCATACGGGTCCGTGGGTTGAACATATATACTCCATAGGAAGGGCACCAAGCTTCTCGAGAGCTTTCTGCACGAAGCGTCCATATTTGCCCACGATGTTTGAATAGTAACGATACATCTCGGGGAAATAACGGTCTGTATCCATTTCAAAATCGACCACTCCCCCATTGAGCGCACCGAAACAACCAAAAGCGTCGCCGGCAAAGAGAGTCTTACGCTCCGCTACGTAGGTCATCATAGTCTCAGGCCAATGCACCATCGGGGTCAGGAAAAATTGCAGGGAAAGGCCACCGAGATCGATGGTCTCACCATCCTTCACCACTATGTAAAGGTCGTCATCGTCAAGATGATAGAAACCCTTTATCATCCCCACGGTCTGGGCATTACCAATAATCTTAACGCCCGGGAACGCACGCACCACTTCCGGTATAGAGCCGCTGTGATCCGGCTCCATGTGGTTGACCACAAGATAGTCCACCTTCCTGTCGGAAGCGGCATCTCCCACGTTGGCGAGAAACTCGCGCACCTCATCAATGCGCACAGTGTCGATAAGGGCTACCTTATCTGAGCCACGCACAATATAAGAATTGTAGCTCACACCGAAAGGGAGAGGCCAAAGACCTTCAAACAGCTGAGTGACACGGTCGTTGACACCTGCATAATATATACCCTGCGTAATTTCTTTGATGTTCATCTTAGATCGAAAAATGTTTTCCGCAAATTTAACAAAAAATTTGTAATTTTGCACTGCATTGTTGATATTATAAACTTTTATAGGTCGCGCACAAAGAAACATATGAAATCTGCATTGATAACGATCCTGCTGCTGGTGATATCCAACGTGTTCATGACCTTCGCTTGGTATGGGCATTTGAAACTCCAGTCGGCCGGAATATCAAAGTCCTGGCCCCTTATTGCCGTGATACTCTTCTCATGGGCATTGGCCTTCTTGGAATATTGCTTTATGATACCGGCCAACCGGATGGGATTCCGCGAGAACGGCGGACCATTCTCTCTCTTCGAACTCAAGATAATCCAGGAGGTGGTGACGTTGACAATCTTTACTGTGGTGGCTATGTTGCTATTTCAGGGTGAGAAACTGCATTGGAATCATGTCTGTGCATTCCTATGCCTTATGGGGGCCGTAGCGTTTACATTTCTACCACACAACAGTTAGGCATGTATGAGGTATCAGTTTGGATTTGAATTTAATATTTTGGAATTTAGAATATGAAAAGGTTACATATTGCCCCTGTGCAGGGACACACTGATGCCGCGTGGCGGCATTTCCATCACGAAGTATATGGAGGTGAGCTACGTTATTTCACCCCCTTTATGCGTGCAGAGCATGGTGAAATGCGCAAGCAGGATTTGCGAGATTATACTTCAGAGCTCAACACCGGCATAATATTGGAGCCACAGGTGATATTTCGCGACATGGAGGAACTCAATGTACTGTTGGCCGGATTGCGCGATGCCGGGGCTAAAGAGGTCAATTTGAATATGGGTTGTCCTTTCCCCCTCCAGACCGGCAAAGGGCGGGGCGCGGGATTCCTGCGCAACGAGAAGGAGATTAGCCTGCTTGAAGAGACCTTAGCCAAGTATCCTGAACTCAGCTATTCGGTGAAGATGCGCCTCGGCTTTGAGAATCCCGAGGAATGGCGCAATGTGATGCCCGTGCTCAACAGGCTCGAACTGCGTCATGTCGATGTCCATCCGAGAGTTGCGAAGCAGCAGTATGGAGGAGAACTTCACCACGACATGTTTGAGGCAATACTCTGCGAGAGTAAGAATCCGGTGATATATAACGGAGAACTACGCACTCCGGCCGATCTTAAAGAGATAGAGAATCGGTATCCCGGCATAGCCGGCATGATGACGGCCCGCGGAGTGCTCGGACGCCCGTCGCTACTTGCTGAATATGAGAGTGGCCGGGAATGGAGCAGCGAAGAGCGACTCGACAAGATGCTTCAATTTCACAGGCTACTGCTCGACCACTACACCTCGACGCTCTGCGGTGATAGCCAAGTCATATCGAAGATAAAGCCATTCTGGGAATATGCAGAAGAGGAGATTGGGCGCAAGGCTTGGAAGGCAATAAAAAAAGCCGGAAACATTGCCAAGTATCACTCGGCAGTTGCTATGATCTTAAATCGATAACAACATCATAACATATTGTCATAATGTCATAATGTCATAATGTCATAATGTCATAATGTCATAATGTCATAATGTCATCTTGTCAAAGACAAAAAAATTACGAGGATGCTTCTGCGGTAGAAGCATCCTCGCATTATTACCATACTCTTATCTTAGCGAATGAATAGAAGTTCGCGATATTTGGGAAGAGGCCAGATTTCGTTATCTACCATAAGCTCAAGCTTGTCGATGTGGCGGCGTATTTCCTCCATATAAGGAGCCACATCATCGTGATAAGCTATCGCCTTCTCACGCTCTGACTCGATTTTGTTGGCGCGTTTGCGGGCGTTGACCATATTCTCCACACCGCTCTTGATGGCAGAGATGTGGTCGCTGATTGCCTCGATGTTTGCAAGATCCTGAGCCGAGATGGCATCAGCCTTTGAACCTTTGAAAAGTTGCTGTATCTTATAGACATTGTCGAGCAGAAGCGACTGATAGCGCACAGCGGCGGGAATGATATGATTTATGGCAAGGTCGCCGAGCACACGGCTCTCAATCTGCACCTTCTTGGTGAACATCTCCCACTTCACCTCATTGCGGGCCTCAATCTCCTTCTTGGAGAGCACGCCGGCCTTCTCAAACATCTCAACCGACTGTGGCAAAGTGTAGCGGTCATAAAGGAGCGGAGCAGAAGCCTCAACATCCAAGCCACGCTCGGCAGCCTCCTGCTTCCACTCATCGCTGTAGCCGTTGCCGTCGAAGTGGATAGCCTTTGACTCCTTAAGTAGCTTCTTCACCTCATCAAGAATCACATGCTCACGGTCTTCGCCGGCATCCACCCGGGCGTCGACAGCTGCGGCAAAATCCATAAGCTGAGCTGACACGGCTGCATTCAGGGCAATTAGAGCTGAAGCATTGTTGGCAGACGAACCGACGGCACGATACTCAAACCTGTTGCCGGTGAAGGCGAAAGGACTTGTGCGGTTGCGGTCGGTGTTGTCGATGATAATCTCAGGAATCTGAGCCACATCGAGGTTAACCTGTTCCTTGCCATCTATGGTAAGTTTATTTAGCGAGTCAGTTTTTTCCACCTTTGCGAGAATATTGCTGACAGCAGTGCCAAGGAACATCGATATGATAGCCGGGGGAGCCTCATTGGCCCCGAGACGGTGCTGGTTGGTGGCATTGATGATAGAAGCCTTGAGCAGGCCATTATGCTTATGCACGGCAGCCATGACATTGGCCACAAATGTGACGAAGCGGAAATTCTCCTGCGGAGTCTTACCGGGCGAGAAGAGAAGTTCACCGCCATCTGTGCCAAGACTCCAGTTGTTGTGCTTACCTGACCCATTAACGCCTGCGAAAGGCTTCTCATGCAGAAGCACACGGAAATTATGGCGTTTTGCCACCTCCTCCATTACAGACATCAACAACAGGTTATGGTCATTCGCGAGGTTACACTCCTCGAAAATCGGAGCAAGCTCAAACTGATTTGGGGCCACCTCATTGTGACGGGTCTTGGCGGGAATTCCAAGTTTGTGAGACTCGAGTTCGAGATCGAGCATGAAAGCTTCCACACGGCTTGGAATCGCACCGAAATAATGGTCGTCGAGCTGCTGATTTTTCGCAGACTCGTGCCCCATGAGGGTGCGTCCGGTCATTACCAAGTCTGGACGTGCTGCATAAAGAGCCTCATCAACGAGGAAATACTCTTGCTCCCAACCGAGGTTGCAAATCACATGCTTCACCTCAGGGTCAAAATAACGAGCCACGTGAGTGGCAGCCTTGTCGATACTGTTGAGCGAACGGAGCAAAGGCGTTTTATAGTCAAGACTTTCGCCTGTATAAGCTACAAAAACTGTGGGAATACAAAGCGTATTGTCGACAATAAATGCCGGCGACGAGAGATCCCAGGCCGAATATCCGCGAGCCTCAAAAGTGTTGCGTATACCACCGTTAGGGAAAGAGGAAGCGTCCGGCTCCTGCTGCACGAGGAGCTTGCCGCTGAATTTTTCCACCACGCCACCCTTGCCGTCATGCTCCACGAAAGCATCATGCTTCTCCGCAGTGCTTCCGGTGAGAGGATGGAACCAGTGCGTGTAATGGCGCGCACCGTTATCTATGGCCCAGCGCTTCATGCCCTCTGCCACGCTGTCGGCAAGTTGGCGACTGAGTGGCTGTCGGTTGTCGATCGCATATACCAGCGCATCGTAAGTATCCTTTGGGAGATACTCAAACATGCGTTGACGATTGAATACTTGCTTGCCGTAGTAAGCCTCTACCCTCTCTTTGGGAAGTTCCACCTTCACAGCCTTGCGGGCAGTGGCCTCTTCCACACTTTTGAATCTAAGGTTTGACATAAGTAATTACTTAAGATTCTTTATAATTAAACGGATTGAACGAAAAAAGGGGGACAAGCCCCCCATGTTATTTTTTGAAAAAATTCATAAAGCGTCGCATCGCCTCGGCTGTATTCTCGGAGGTATTGAAGCCGGTAAAGCGGATGTAACCTTCACCATTATCTCCGAAGCCGACACCCGGCGTACACGATATGTGGACTTCAGAGAGACACTTGTCAAACAAGTCCCATGAAGACTCGCCATTGGGCGACTTGACCCAGATGTAAGGAGAATTTTCTCCTCCAAACACCGTGAAGCCCGCACCGAGCATCGCTTCACGTATGGTGCGTGCATTGTTGAGGTAATAATCCACATTGCAAGCCACCTCACGTTTGCCTTGCTCTGAATAGAGGGCTTCGGCACCGCGCTGTATTATGTAGCTGGCTCCATTAAATTTAGTGGTCTGTCTGCGAAGCCAAAGCTTGCGGAGCTGCACTTCACGGCCCTCGGCATCATAACCGCACAGGGATGCCGGCACCACGGTATAACCGCAGCGCAAGCCTGTAAAACCGGCTGTCTTGGAAAAACTGCGCACCTCTATGGCGCATTTCTGTGCACCCTCTATCTCATAAATCGAATGCGGCACATCATCGCTTGTAATATATGCACAGTAAGCCGAATCATAAATTATCACAGCCTTATTGGCCAAGGCATATTCCACCCATGCCTTCAGTTCGTCTCTGCTGAATGCCACTCCTGTGGGATTGGCCGGAGAGCAGAGAAATATCACGTCGGCATGCTGAGCAGGAGGCACAGGCTTGAATGCGTTAGCCTCATTGCAATCCATGTATACAAAGCGGCTCCAACGGCCATTGACAAGCTCACCGCCGCGACCGTCGAGCACATTGGAGTCTACATACACGGGATACCCCGGATCGCACACAGCCACGATACTGTCGTGAGAATATATATCACCGAGGTTGCCAAGGTCGCTCTTCGCACCGTCTGAGATAAATATATCATCCGCACTGATATTCACACCACGTGCATGATAGTCGTTGGCGGCAACGGCCTCACGAAGGAAAGCATAGCCCTGCTCCGGTCCGTAACCATGAAAAGTAGACTTGTCAGCCATATCGTCGACAGCACGATGCATGGCATCAAGTGCAGCCTGCGGAATCGGTAGCGTGACATCGCCGATATCCATGCGGATCACATCCACTCCGGGATGCGCCTCCTTATATTCGCGGAGCTTTCTTCCCACAGTGGAGAAAAGGTAAGACTCCGGAAGCTTTTCGAAATTATCGTTGATTTGCATGATTAATTACGTTTTAAATCAGAGTTATGAAAATAGAACACTCCGTCACAAATGAATTCTGCCGGCCCGGTCATGAAGACATGATTGGATTCTTCGTCCCAGCGGATATTGAGAATACCTCCGCGCAGTCTCATTTCCACTTCGCGGTCGGTAAGGTTGTTAAGCACGGCAGCCACAGCTGTGGCGCAGGCTCCGGTGCCGCAGGCGAGTGTCTCGCCTGTGCCACGCTCCCACACCCGCATCTCTATGGTGTGGCGGTCGAGCACACGCGCAAACTCAATGTTAGCCTTGCGCGGGAATATGTCTGCCACCTCCATCACGGGGCCATGACCGAGCACCTGCTCATCGGTCACCTCATCGACAAACGTAACGCCGTGGGGGTTACCCATACTCACTCCGGTTATGCCATAACTGAAATCGCCGAAGCATTCGCATTCGTTAACCTTGCACGAGGCATTTCCACTTCTGACAGGCACCGAAAGGGGGTCGAGAATCGGGGCACCCATGTCGACGGTCACCGACTCCACCTTGTTATCCTTGACATGGAGGCGGAGCACCTTGATACCGGCAAGAGTCTCGAGCGTCACCTCATGCTTGTCGGTGAGCCCTTTCTCATATACGAACTTACCGATGCAACGCGAGGCATTGCCACACATTTCAGCTTCCGACCCGTCGGAATTGAACATGCGCATGCGGAAATCGGCCACTTCACTGCGCATTATAACAACAAGGCCGTCTGAGCCGATCCCGAAATGGATGTCGCTCACACGGCGTGCCAAATCCTCAAGATTAGAGGGAGTCTTCTCCGTGGCGTCGATATAGATGTAATCATTACCGGCACCGTGCATCTTGGAGAAGCTTATTGATGTATGTTCTGCTTTCATAGAAACTGTGTCAAAAAACACTTTCCACATTGCAAAATTAGCAAAATAATTTCAAACCGACAATAAAACCGGCTTTAAATTTTCAGAAAAGTCCGACAATCACCTCATCACTCACCATTACACCACTATGCGTCAATGCTAATTTGGAGTCTGACAGCTCTACCAAACCGGCATCTGCAAACTTGCCGGCAGCCCGGAGCAACAATCTTAATGCCTCCGAACCGAAGCGGTTCTCGAACTCATCAAGATCTATGCCATCGCGCGTGCGCAGGCGCGTCATCTTATACTCCTCGCATATTTCCAAGTCCGAGAGTATTTCCTCTGAAGTCTGCGGATTGCCACACGAACCCACGTAGGCCTTCACGTCAGGCTCATTGTATGAACGTATTCGGCAACCGTCATAGCTGTGGGCACCCGGACCAATACCGGTGTAGGCACAACCTCTCCAATATGCTGAATTATGCAGAGACTCGCGGCCAGGCTTGGCATAATTGGATATCTCATATTGATCGTAGCCATGCTGTGCAAGCACCGAAGATATAAGCTCGAACATAGCAGCCGAATCTACATCGGATGTCTCTTGCAGCCTGCCATCGTCGCGCATGCGCGTCAGGGCAGTACGCTCCTCATACATCAGCGAATAGGCAGAAATGTGCTCGGGGTTCATATCCATAAAACCACGGAGCGTGTCACCGAGAGAATCAACCGACTGTCCGGGAAGCCCGAACATCAGATCGAGGCTAACGTTATCGAACACATTTTTAAGCACATCGTATGCACGCAACGCATCCGAGGCAGTGTGGCGTCGCCCAACTGCACGCAGCTCCACATCACACAGCGACTGCACACCCATGCTCACACGGTTCACACCGCAATCATGCCACAAGCTTGCCATGCCGGGAGTGACATCATCGGGGTTCACCTCGATAGTAAATTCATCGGGCACGCCACACAGACCGATAAGACCATCGGCAAGACGGCGGAAATCAACGGCAGGAATAAGCGAAGGTGTGCCTCCTCCAATATATATAGTATTCGGTGAACCATCAGAATGACCCGGCGAAAGCGGCACGATGCGGCGACGGGCCTCAGCAAGAAGAGCGTCTATCAAAGCCGGCCAATCGGCAAGCCGCTCCCCCACCGAATAGAAATCGCAATAAAGGCATTTGCGTCTGCAAAAAGGCACATGCACGTAAATCATGCCACAAAATTAACAATTATGTTGAAAAACATATAAACAAGGAATAGGAAATTAAGAAAAAAATGCTAAATTGCGACTGAAAAACAAAAAGCCGTCTTTCAGCCGGCTAAGGCAGACCTCGAAAGGAGTGTCGTGACCTATAAAAATAATCATCTTAAAATCTTATATCCTATGAAGGTTTACAAAACTAACGAAATCAAGAACATCGCCCTGCTTGGATCAAAGGGCTCCGGGAAAACCACACTCGCCGAATCGATGATTTACGAGTGTGGAGTTATAAAACGTCGTGGCACAATCGATGCCAAGAACACAGTATCAGACTATTTCCCCGTAGAAAAAGAATATGGATACAGCGTATTTTCCACGGTATTCAATGCAGAGTTCAACAATAAGAAGCTCAACATTATAGACTGTCCGGGAGCCGATGACTTCGTAGGAAACGCATATACGGCGCTTGGTGTGTGCGACATGGGCCTTATACTTCTCGATGCCGAATATGGCGTGGAGGTAGGTACCCAGAATATATTCCGCACCACAGCAGCCCTCAAAAAACCGGTGATATTCGGCATAAACCAAATGGATGCCGAGAAGGCAGACTATGACAATGTGCTCGAGCAGATGCGCGAGGCATTCGGACCTCGTGTGGTGCAGATACAATATCCTCTGGAGTCAGGTCCCAATTTCCACTCTATGATAGACGTTCTTCTCATGAAGAAATATGAATGGGGACCCGATGGAGGTGTGCCAACAATCAGCGACATCCCGGCCGAGGAGATGGATAAGGCTAAAGAGCTTAACCAGATTCTTGTGGAGGCTGCGGCGGAGAACGATGAGACGCTGATGGATAAATTCTTTGAGCAGGGCACACTTTCTGAAGACGAGATGCGCGAGGGCATTCGCAAGGGCCTTGTGGACCGCAGCATCTACCCGGTGGTTGTGCTTTCGGCAGCCAAAGATATGGGAGTGCGTCGCCTTATGGAGTTCCTGGGTAATGTGTGTCCTTTCGTAAGCGAGATGCCCGCTCCCTGCACCACAACAGGATTGGAGGTTAAGCCTGAGGCCGATGCCCCGCTGTCGGTATTCTTCTTCAAGACATCTGTAGAGCCGCATATCGGCGAGGTGAGCTATTTCAAGGTGATGAGCGGTACGCTTAAAGCCGGTGCAGACCTTGAGAATGCCACACGTGGCGGCAAAGAGCGTCTTGCACAGATATTTACAGTATGCGGTAATCTTCGCAATCCAATTGATGAACTTCAAGCCGGCGATATAGGCGCGACCGTAAAGCTGAAGGATGTGCGCACCGGCAATACCCTCAACGAGAAGGGTATCGACTGGCAGTTCGACTTCATAAAATATCCGGCGCCCAAGTATGTACGTGCTATCAAACCGGCAAACGAAAGCGATGCCGAGAAGCTATCGGCCATCCTCACCCGAATGCATGAAGAAGATCCTACATGGGTTATCGAACAGAGCAAGGAGTTGAAGCAGCTTCTTGTGAAGGGTCAGGGCGAGTTCCATCTGCGCACACTTAAATGGCGCATTGAGAACAATGAGAAACTCCCCATCACATTTGAGGAAATGCGCATACCTTATCGTGAGACAATCACCAAGCCGGCACGTGCTGACTACCGCCACAAGAAACAGTCAGGTGGTTCGGGTCAGTTTGGTGAGGTACATCTGATTATAGAGCCTTATACTGAAGGCATGCCTGAACCTGACGGCTATCGTTTCGGAAATCAGGAGTACAAGCTTAAGATCCGCGACAAGCAGGAGATTCCATTGGAATGGGGCGGCAAGCTGCTTGTGTATGATTGCACAGTGGGAGGTTCGATCGATGCCCGTTTTATACCGGCAATCGTCAAGGGTCTAATGGACCGTATGGAGCAAGGTCCGCTCACAGGTTCATATGCACGCGATGTGCGCGTCATGATTTACGATGGTAAGATGCATCCGGTGGACAGCAACGAAATCTCGTTCCGCCTTGCAGGCCGCAACGCATTCAGCGAGGCATTCCGTCAGGCCAACCCGAAGATTCTGGAACCCATTTATGATGTAGAGGTTTTCACACCGGGCGACACTATGGGAGATGTGATGAGCGACTTGCAGGGACGCCGAGCCATAATCATGGGAATGGAGTCGGAGAACGGTATAGAGAAACTCAACGCCAAGGTGCCCTTGAAAGAGATGTCGAGCTACAGCACTGCACTCAGTTCGCTGACCGGAGGCCGTTCAAGCTTCACCATGAAGTTTGCCAGCTACGAGCTCGTACCGAGCGACGTGCAGGAGAAGCTCCTCAAGGAATATGCTGAAAGCCAGACCGAAGACTAATCTTATCATGACGAGTTCCGGGCAAAGACAACTGTCTGTCCGGATCTAATCGAGTAGGTCGGGAAACGAAAGTTTTCTGACCTACTTTCGTTTCCTTTCC
>CAJUIJ010000038.1:0-16804 GCA_910586175.1 uncultured Muribaculaceae bacterium
ATTGATTTGGCTGCCATAAAAATTTTATTGAATCAAATTTAAACAGTTTCTAAGTTTATATGACTGACTCTCTTAACGGGGAGCCAATATATTTATCACATCGGCTTGAACACCGGGTGACAAACCGATGTGATGTAATATTCATTTCAATTAATAGGAGCGAGCGAAGAGCACACGTCTGGCAGAGGGCTTACCTGTCACCATGCAGACTCCCGGAGTGGTGTCACCCTCGAACGGGATACAACGTATGGTAGCTTTAGTCTCTTCCTTGATACGTTCCTCAGTTTCGGGTGTTCCATCCCAATGAGCCATGATGAAATAACCTTGCTCAATTTTCTCTTTAAACTCATCGTAAGAGTTCACCTCGATGGTACGTGCCTTACGGTTGGCAAGCGCACGTGCAAGCAATGCAGACTGCATATCATCGAGCTGCGATGCCACATGCTCCACAATGCCCTCGATGGGATAAGTCTCCTTCTCGAGAGTATCACGGCGCATAACCTCTACAGTGCCCTCTTCAAGGTCACGCTGGCCAATTGCGAGTCGAACAGGCACACCTTTAACCTCATAATCGGCGAACTTGAATCCGGGACGTCTATTGTCAGCATCATCATACTTCACACTTATGCCACGCTTGCGGAACTCATCGACAATGGGAAGCACCTTGTCAGTAATAGCCTGACGCCCCTCCTCATTTTTATAAATAGGCACAATAACCACCTGAATAGGAGCCAGAGCCGGAGGAAGCACAAGACCGTTGTCATCAGAGTGCGACATAATCAGGGCACCCATAAGACGAGTCGATACACCCCATGAGGTGGCCCACACATATTCAGGTTCGTTGTTCTTGTTCATGAAAGTGACATCGAAGGCCTTGGCAAAATTTTGCCCGAGGAAATGCGAGGTACCGCTTTGCAGAGCCTTACCATCCTGCATCATAGCCTCAATGGTATAAGTCTCGAGTGCGCCTGCAAAACGCTCGTTAGCAGTCTTCACGCCTCTAACCACAGGCACAGCCATATAATTTTGCGCAAAGTCAGAATACACATTGAGCATTTTTATGGCCTCCGCTTCAGCCTCCTCACGAGTGGCATGAGCGGTATGGCCCTCCTGCCACAGGAACTCAGCAGTGCGAAGGAACATGCGCGTACGCATCTCCCAACGGAACACGTTAGCCCACTGGTTGACCAATATAGGGAGGTCGCGATAAGAATGTATCCAATTCTTGTAAGTATTCCATATGATGGTTTCTGAGGTAGGACGTATTATCAGCTCCTCCTCAAGCTTAGCTGCCGGGTCTACCACCACGCCATTGCCGTCAGGATCATTCTTGAGACGGTAATGAGTCACAACAGCGCATTCCTTGGCGAAACCCTCCACATGGTCAGCCTCCCGGCTGAGGAAAGACTTCGGAATCAACAAGGGGAAATATGCATTCTGATGTCCGGTCTCCTTGAACATCTTGTCCAGCTGATGTTGCATTTTCTCCCATATGGCATATCCATATGGCTTAATCACCATGCAACCGCGCACTGCACTCTGCTCCGCGAGGTCAGCCTTGACTACAAGTTCATTGTACCACTGTGAATAATTGTCAGCCCTTTTTGTAAAATTCTTTAGTTCTTTTGCCATTTCGATTGTTGTCTTAATTACATAATTGCATGAATAGCACTTTTTACGCTTACACACACAATATACGCGACTCCATGCGGAGTCTTCTATATGCAAAAGTACAAAAAAATAATTTAACAACCACGCAAAATAATGTTAAATTGCGTGGTTGCTAAAAATTTTATATCGAATGTGAGTGAATCAGCGAAGTCGTTCTGTAGATCTAAGCAACTTCTGGTCTGCCGAAATCCTATTATAAGCCAACAAATCTGCTACTACAGCAATAGGTAGCGTGATAATAAGTGAAGACCAACTCACCTGATAACTTTCAAGAGCCTCATTTTTATAACCGTAAGCAAGCCCCATAAGAACCAATGCGACAATCAGAAGCAACTCAATTATGCATATAGTCTTCTGCAAGCGCATGTTGCGAAACATAAAAATTGCGATAAACGGGAGGAGCGTGCAAAGAAGTGAGATGGTAAAGAATGGCCATGTGTGCATATAATAACCTGTTGGCCCTCCACCGGTTGCCTCTCCCTCTATTGAGAAACCCATGGTGGTGAAATCGAGTGAAAATTCAGGCATCTGTACCTGACCGAGCGAAAAGAATGTGAAACATGCCATCATGGCCGTCACGATGAGGAGAAAGACTGATTGCCAACGTTGTATAACCATCGGATAATTAATTTAGTTTATACTTTTACATTATAATTTACAAAACGATCGGTGACAGCTGATGAAATTTATTATTGCATCACTTAGTCCCGATAAGCGGTTGCAAATTTAGCAAATTTTTGTGAACTAATTTAAATGGAAATTCACATATTTTTGATAATTCAATCAAATTTTGATAATTTTGTGCAAACAAACAAAAGAGAAAATGGTAAACAAACCTGATACAGCAAAAGAATTCAGCGCAATCAAGTCATCATGTCGAGAAGTTTATGAGAAAAAGATGCTTGATTACGGCACTTCCTGGCGTATTATGCGTCCCTCGAGCCTCACTGACCAGATTTTCATCAAGGCTAAACGAATTAGAAGCTTAGAAGAAAAAGGAATAGAGAATGCACAGGTGAATGAAGGAATCGAACCGGAGTTTACCGGCATAATAAATTATTGCATAATGGCCTTGATACAGCTTGAGTTAGGTCCCGGCAACCCATTGTCGCCCGAAGATGCTATGCGACTTTATGATGAGAAGCTTGAGGCAGCCACTTCGCTTATGAACCATAAGAATCACGATTACGATGAGGCGTGGCGCGACATGCGGGTCAGTAGTTTCACCGACATCATATTACAGAAACTGATGCGTACCAAGGAGATTGAGTCGCACCACGGCAAGACATTAGTGTCAGAAGGAATAGATGCAAATTACATGGACATGATAAACTATTCTATTTTCGCACTTATAAAACTCAGGTTCGGATATGAATAAAGCAGATAGCACCGCAAGCCGGATTATATATATTCTTACATGGATTTTTCGTATATTGCTCGGAGGAACGTTTGTTTTTTCGGGCTTTGTAAAGGCTATTGACCCATGGGGATCGCTCTACAAATTCGAGGAATACTTGGCGGCCATGGGAATGCCGGTTTTGCATACGCTACTAATCACCGGTGTTTTCGCCCTTTGTGTATATGAGTTTACATTAGGGGTATCATTGCTTTTAGGATGCTATAGGCGATCCTCCCCTATCCTGGCACTCTTAACCATGTGCTTTATGCTGCCACTCACGCTATGGATTGCAATTAGTGACCCGGTATCGGACTGTGGATGCTTCGGAGATTTCTTCATAATATCCAATTGGTCTACATTCTGGAAAAATGTCATACTGACACTTATGGCTGTGTGGCTGATTAAGTTCAATTTAAGGGCAACTACTATTATTTCACCTGCCTTTCAATGGTTGGGCATAGTAGTGTCATTAGCTTATATGATGGTAATCTGCTTTTGCGGATATTTATTTCAGCCTTTGTTGGACTTCCGACCCTATAAAGCAGGCACTCGTCTGATTGCCCAGAACTCACATGAAGATGTCAATGAAGTTGACTATGTATTTGTATACGAAAAAGATGGCCAGCGCAAAGAATTTGGCATAGATGACGAATTACCCGATGAGAATGATGGGTGGAGTTTTGTGGAACGCAAACAAAAAGGTTCGCACAAATCAGGTGCGGAAGGCACCGAATCAGACAAGACATTCCGCATATGGAGTCGTGATGGAGAAGAAGATGTGACAGATGAAGCTTTAGGCAGGTCAGATTGCCAGCTATTACTTCTGATGCCGAGCATGGCAGAAGTTTCAGCAGCGACCACCTGGAAGATAAACGCATTGCAAGAATGGGCTACAGAGCAGGAGAGTGAAGTGATTGCGGTGACTGATGGCACACAGGAGCAAATTAGGAATTGGGAAGAAATGGCGCTACCCGATTATGACATATACACAGCCGATGACACAGCAATCAAGGAGATAGCCAGAGGTAATCCGGCAGTGGTAATGCTAAAGGATGGTATAATCGAATGGAAATCTACCCTCGCATCGATTGATGCCGATAAGCTTGAAGCAGAAGGTGAGAAATACAAGCCATCTGTTATTATCACAAATCCGTCAGACACGCTTAAGAGACTGACCTTAATCTATATCATGTGCTTGGCCGTACCTGTGGCAATGTCATTTATGCCACGAATCCGCAATGCCTATTCCGCATACCGAAAAAAATCCTTTCCAAAATCAGAGTGAAAACGTAACTAAGGAAAGGAGTAGGATATCAAATATTTGCATGGTGAGCCGTATCATTCGTGATGATACGGCTCGTTGCGCAATATGGTCATTGCTCGATACACTTGCTCTACAAAAAACATGCGCACCATTTCATGATTGAACGTCATGCGTGAGAGCGAAATTTTGGCATCTGCGCGATTATATACAGAAGCACTGAAACCATATGGACCACCCACCACAAATACAACCCGCTTTCTACCGGAGACCTGTAATTTCTCGATATATGAAGCAAATTCCAATGAAGAGAACTCACGTCCACGCTCATCGAGCAGTATTACGAAGTCTGATGGTGAAAGCTTGGCCAATATCGAGTCACCCTCAAGTTCTTTCTGCTTCTCAAAGGTCATAGACTTTGCACTCTTAATGTCGGGAAGCTCTATAATGTCAAACGGTGTGTATCTCTCAAGTCTGGAGGCATACTCTCTCATGCCTTGCTGCACAAACGAGATTCTGGTTTTGCCGAGCGTCAGCAGTGTAATATTCATAGATTGTCATAATTTACATGTTCAACATCATGTTATCACCGATGAAGCAATTATTTCCGTTTAGTCAACGCATCAAGCATCCGCTTTAATTCGTCGCGAGTGTCAGTCAACAAATCTATTACATCAAGACGCTTAGAAATATTGGAACTATTGTTAAGCAATTCTTGTTTTGCGGCCTCAATCCTCAGTCCCTTTGTTCTGATAAGATAATTTATCATCTGAAGCTTACGCAAATCATCAGGCCTGTAATATCTTTGATTAGATGTGCTACGCTTTGGTCTTATGCCATCGAACTCTTGTTCCCAATAGCGCAAAGTAGAGGCCGGAACCCCAAGAAGCTCCGAAACCTCACTTATTTTATAATATAACTTGCCAAATTCTTCCATCGGCATATAATTAAAAAGGGGACGCACGGGTGTGCGTCCCCCCAATATTGTGAAATTATTATTTAAGGTCAAGCAATTCCAGAACCTTATCAGCAGCCGCTGACAAACCGGAAGCATCCTTGCCACCAGCCTGTGCGAAGAAAGGTTGGCCACCACCGCCACCTTTCATAAGCTTGGCCGCTTCACGTACCACCTGCGAAGCATTGTAGCCAGCCTTGACAAGGTCGTCGGAAATCATTACTGTCAATGTGGGTCTGTCATTGTGTATTGTTGCGGCAACAAATACAGAATGCTCGGTGCATTCCTTACGTATTATGAACGCCACATTCTTTACAACCTCCGGGATGCGGATACCTGATAGACGATAAAGATTAGCACCATTTACAATGATTCCCTTTTCGATAACCTCCTTAGCAAGCTGTGTGGTGCGTTCGGCCACAAATCCTTCCACCTGATGCTTGAGATCCGCATTTTCAGCCATCGCCTTGCGCACTGCCATGCGCATATCTGCACTGCTTCCGAGAAGTTCCTTAATATCGATCATCATGTCCTGCATATCGTCAAACATTTTCTCGATACCTTCGCCTGTAACAGCCTCGATGCGGCGTATGCCTGCGGCTATGGAACTTTCATTCACGATTCGCACCATTCCGATGTTACCTGTATTGGCAACATGTGTGCCTCCACAAAGTTCCACAGAATTACCATATTTCACCACTCGCACCTTGTCGCCATACTTTTCACCGAAAAGTGCCATAGCACCCATTTCGCGGGCCTCATCAATCGGAAGTTCACGACACTCCTCAAGAGGCATTGCCTGACGAATACGTGCATTCACGAGATGTTCCACCTTACGTATTTCTTCGGGTGTAACCTTTTGAAAATGTGAAAAGTCAAAGCGAAGTGTGTCAGGAGTTACAAGAGAGCCCTTCTGCTCCACATGCGAACCGAGCACCTCACGCAATGCTTCATGTATAAGGTGTGTGGCAGAATGGTTGGCAGATGTGACACGACGTGCCTCCACATTAATTTTAGCCCTGAAGTCAGCTTCCGGATTAGCCGGAATCTTCTTGGAGAGATGCACAGCCACACCATTCTCACGCTTGGTGTCGAAAATATCTATTTTTTCACCATCAGGGCCTACCAGATAACCGGAATCGCCCACTTGGCCACCCATTTCTGCATAAAAAGGAGTGGTCTCGAGCATAATCTGGTAATACTCCTTACCTTTTTGCTTAACCTTACGATATTTAAGAATCCGAGTGTCGCACTCCATGCAGTCGTAACCTACAAAAGTCTCGTCACCCTTGCGGATCTCAACCCAGTCATCAGTCTCTGTTTGTGCAGCATTGCGAGCACGCTGTTTCTGAGCCTGCATATGCTTGTCAAATCCCTCATGATCCACGCTCATACCCTGTTCTCGAGCTATGAGCTCGGTAAGGTCAAGTGGGAAGCCGTATGTATCATAGAGTGTGAAGGCATCGGCACCATCTATTACCGAATTACCATTTGCTTTTGCACTCTTGATTACATTATCAAGAAGTTTGATACCATTTTCAAGCGTGCGCAAGAACGATTCTTCCTCCTCCTTGATTACCCGTTCGATAAGGTCTCTCTGGGCAGGCAATTCGGGGTATGCATCTCCCATCTGATCGATGAGTGTATCTACAAGCTTATACAACAAGGCCTCCTTTTGGTCAAGGAATGTATAGACATATCTGACGGCACGACGCAAGATGCGGCGAATTACATATCCTGCTTTTGCATTTGAGGGGAGCTGCGAGTCAGCAATTGAGAAAGCTATGGTGCGCACATGGTCGGCAGCAACACGCATTGCCACATCTATTTTCTCATCCACGCCATATTGTTTGCCGGTAAGCTCAGCAATCTTGGCTATTATTGGAGTGAAGATATCTGTGTCATAATTCGACTTCTTACCCTGGAGTGCCATAGTGAGGCGCTCGAAACCCATACCTGTATCAATTACCTTGGCAGGAAGTGGTTCGAGATGCCCGTCGGCCATACGGTTATACTGCATGAATACGAGATTCCAAATCTCTATTACCAATGGGTTATCCTTATTTACGAGTTCAGCACCATCCACTTTGGCACGCTTCTCGTCAGAACGCAAGTCTATATGAATTTCGCTACAAGGTCCGCAAGGTCCGGTCTCGCCCATCTCCCAGAAATTATCATGACGATTACCATTTATGATATGGTTCTTGGGGAGATGCTTTTCCCAAATTGCAGCAGCCTCATCATCGCGGCCGAGGCCCTCGGGCTCATATCCTTCGAAAACGGTGGCATACAGACGAGCAGGATCAAGTTTGAGCACTTCCACAAGATATTCCCAAGCCCAGTCTATTGCCTCTTGTTTAAAATAATCACCAAACGACCAGTTGCCCAACATCTCGAACATGGTGTGATGGTAAGTGTCATGGCCGACCTCCTCAAGGTCGTTGTGCTTGCCCGACACGCGCAGGCACTTCTGACTGTCAGTGACACGACGGCTCTCCGGAATTCTTTGTCCGAGGATAATATCCTTAAACTGATTCATACCGGCATTGGTAAACATAAGTGTCGGGTCATCCTTCAGCACCATCGGAGCCGACGGCACCACCTTGTGTCCCTTGCTACGGAAGAAGTCCTTGAACGACTCCCTGATTTCTTTTGAAGTCATATATGTTTTGTATTATCTGTCCTATTGAAGTTATTATTAGACACGCTCAATTTTCAACTTACAAAATTAATAAAAATATTGCAAGTAGACGAGAGTAAATTTTGTAAAAACATCAAATATTATTAATTTCGCGACTATAATCACCTATGAGCCGACAGGTAACATATAAATATAACCCGGAAACCGATAATTTCGAACGCATTTATCCCACATTGAGATCTCGTGTCAAGAAGGTGGGTGCTTTCACGCTTGCCTCTTTGGCTACGGGTGCTACACTATTTGCCATAGCATATTACGGCTTCGGAACCCCCAACGAAACAAACCTTCGCAATGAGAATGCAATGCTAAAGAGCCGCTACAACGTGCTTAACCGCAGGCTCGACAACTCGCTGAAGGTCATGCATGACATACAGAACCGCGATGATAACTTCTATCGTGTGATGATGCAAATGGAGCCGATGTCGCAAAGTCAGCGATTTGCCGGTCTTGATAACGAAAAACGATATAAGGAGTTACAAGGATTGCCCGATGCCGGATTAGTCAAGCTGCTCACACAACGTCTCGATCTGTTTGACCGTCAACTCTATGCACAATCCATTTCGTTTGACCAACTCAGAGAGGAAGCTGGTAAGCAGAAAGACAAATTGGCGCATATCCCCTCAATCATCCCTATTGACGTCAAGGACTATACCATGTCATCTGGATACGGATACCGCAGAGATCCGGTGTATGGCTCAACCAAGTTTCATGCAGGTCTCGACTTTGCTGCAAAAAACGGAATTCCGGTATATGCAACCGGCGATGGCACAGTGACCGTGGCTGAACGGAAGAGCGGCTATGGGAATTGCATTGATATAGACCATGGTTATAACTACCTGACACGCTATGCCCACCTCAGTGAGATACTTGTGTCTCCGGGCCAAAGCGTCAAGAGAGGTGATTACATAGGCAAAGTCGGATCTACCGGAAAGTCAACCGGCCCCCATTTGCACTATGAGGTGCGCTTTAAAGATGAACCGCAGAATCCGGTAAACTACTATTTTATGGATCTGACGCCCGAACAGTATGCCGAGATGGTTAGAGAGGCGGAGAATGCCGGACATGTGATGGACTAATGCCCATCAGCCATAGGCTTATAATATCATGTGAATATTTTAAAGATTAGCTCATCAAGCAGTTCCACATCAGATTGCAACGAATCAATACCCTTGGAACGCGTGTCGAACTCACGAATATAGTGCACGGCATTTACAGCGTGCAAGGCTGAATAATTGCGCATGCCATCTTTTATGCTCCTTAGTTGTATAGGAAATCTGAAGCCGAACTCTGCCATCATTGCCTGTTCGGACTTGTCGGGCAAATAGTGTGCTATGACAAGGTTGGAGAAAAAACTGAAAAGCGTGCCGGCCACCATCTTCACAGGATCATTTTTTTGAGAGGTGCGAGGGTTAGTCTCGAAATATTTCACTATACGCATCGCCCTGGGATAATCACGTGTCGATATGGCATTAACGAGCTCGAAATTAGTAAACTCCTTCGAAACGCCTATGTTTTTTTCAACATCGGCTACTGTTATCTCCACACCCCGGCCTACAATGGATGTAAGTTTATTCAGTTCGCCAAAAAATTTGCTCAAAGGAGTTCCGATAGATTCCGCCATGAGATTCAAGGCCTTGTCTCCAATATTGATTTTGTGCTGGTTGGCATAATCGCGCACAATGCCGAAAAGTTGGTAATCTTGCGGCACTCCACTTTCAAACACAACCGCACCTGATTTCTTGGCAGCCTTTATCAGCGCCGAACTTGCCTTGAAAGGCTCCCCCTTATATATGAGCACAAACACGGTATTAGGATTCGGACGAGACACATAGGGTGCAAACTTCTCAAGTTGACTTTTGGCTTGATTCATGCCTTGAGCTTCCTTAAGCATGACTACACGACGCGATGCCATAACCGGAAATTGCTGTGCAGTTGCAACAATATACGGGATATCAGCATCATTGCCATAAAAGGCATTGAAGTTGAACTCCCTGTCTTCATCAGATTCAAGACCATATTTCTCTATATTGTCGGTAATCAAGTCAAGATAATAAGATTCCTCTCCATGCAGAATATAAACCGGAGCCGGCGAACCTTTCTTGATATCGGAAATAATCTTGCGTAGTTCCGCTTGCGAGACGTCAGATTTTTTTGCCATATCCTATCAATGGTTTCCAAAATAAAATTAAACACCCTGCCGCCAGAATCAAGCTGCCGATAACAGCCCACAGAGAGTCGGATCCTAACGAGTCAAATCCATTATTTAAATGTCCGTTTTTCTCCAACCATGTAACTACCACCACGAAAGAATTGTTAAGTGCATGAGCAAGCGCCGATACCCACAGGCTTCGCGATGACCAATAAAAATAGCCAAACAATGCACCCAATGCCATCCTTGGGAAGAAACCAAAAAACTGGAAATGAATTGCACTGAAGATGAATGCGGTAATCCAAATAGCCACGTGATGATTCATGCGGGCCGAAGTCAATGCCTTTTGTATACCGGCCCGGAAGAACGCTTCCTCGCCCACTCCTGTAAGAACACCGACAACCAATATGCCACTTATCAACCCCCACACGGAGGTGTCACCAAGCAGAATATCGGTCAGGGCTGCGGCATTGTTCTCCATAGAGCGCATTGACTGCTCCAAATCTTTAAATGCAGCAGGCAAATGCAGATTCTCATTCCACTCCACCAACGCATTCATAGCCGGAGTGAATAGAAGAAGAAATATCAATACACCCAAAACTTGCCTCCAATCCAAAAAACGATACACACCAAGATACTCAGGCCAAGAATCCGAGCAAAGATATGAAGTAAGCCATGCAGGAAGGATGAAGCATAAAATGTTTTGCAATGCCGAAGATATGAGCATACCGGAACGCTCCCCTATCATAGATATAAATAATCCGGAGATTAAACTGACAGCTATAAGAAGGACAATAAAGGATAGCAATAAAATGCCCAACCTATTGCCCAATGAGCCTTTGATAAAAGGCGCAACGCTGCTAATTTTATTGGTTTTCAATATCTTAAAAATTGGAATTTACTCAATACACACAGATTATCATAAAGAAGAGAGAATCCATACCCACAAAATTAGGCAATAAAACTCAATAATCAAAACATAGTCAACAAAAGAAATACTACAGGTTATGAAGAGTATTGCACAAAGCGATAATCATATCAAAGCAACGGCATAGACAGCATTATTTCAATTTTACTTCGATTAAACCAAAATAAAATAAAATGACAGTTGGCTAAAAGCAAATTTTTGATTAATTTTGCAAAGGATTGTGGATAAAATAGAATTTGGGAGCAGTAACGCAAGAGAGACGTGAATTCGTTATCAACTTGCAGCATGAATCTTAAGGATATTTTACCCTGACACAGAACCTGTTGCTTCGCAAGAATAAACGGTTCAAATTTAGGCATTTCACAGTAAATTAGAAACACATAAACAAAAAGCACCCATGGGACTTTTTTCGTTCACACAGGAGATAGCGATGGACCTTGGCACGGCCAATTCCATCATCATCCATAATGACAAGATAGTCGTAGACGAACCGAGTGTCGTTGCGATAGAGAACAAGACTGACAAGCTCTTGGCCGTAGGAACCAACGCTCACCTTATGGAAGGCAAGGAACCTCCTGGCATCCGTACAATCCGTCCACTCCGCGATGGTGTCATCGCTGACTTTAACGCAGCCGAGCAGATGATCCGTGGCATGGTGAAGATGGTAAGCCCGAAACGTCGCTGGTTCTCACCCTCGCTCCGCATGGTGGTATGTATACCGTCAGGATCTACCGAGGTCGAGATACGCGCTGTTCGCGACTCAAGCGAACATGCCGGTGGTCGCGATGTATATATGATATATGAGCCGATGGCTGCCGCATTGGGTATTGGACTTGACGTAGAGGCTCCCGATGGCAATATGATTGTAGATATAGGTGGTGGTTCTACCGAAATAGCAGTTATTTCACTCGGTGGTATCGTAAGCAACAAGAGTATCCGCATAGCTGGCAATGACCTTACGGCTGATATCCAGGAGCATATGGGACGTGTACACAACCTGCGTGTAGGCACCACAATGGCAGAACAAATCAAAATTAACGTTGGTTCTGCCCTACCCGAGCTTGAAGATGCACCGGAGCCATATGTGGTGTGTGGTCCCAACCGCATGACCTCGCTCCCCATGGAAGTTCCTGTGACGTATGAAGAGATTTCGCACTGCATCGACAAGACCATTATCAAGATGGAGAATGCAATATTGGCAGCCCTCGAACAAACACCGCCCGAACTCTATGCCGACATTGTGCGTAATGGTATATATTTGGCCGGAGGTGGCGCACTGCTCCGAGGTCTCGCCAAACGATTCTCCGACAAGATTCGCATTGAGTTCAAGATTCCGGAAGATCCGTTGCACGCAGTGGCATTGGGCACCGGGGTTGCATTGAAAAACATTAACCGATTCTCATTCCTAATTAGATAATGAGAAGGTGAGGAACATTCTCAACTTCATCATACGATATTCCAAGTGGTTCCTTTTCACAATTTATGTGTTGGTGAGCTGCATTCTGCTGGTAGACAATAATGTCTATCAGCAGTCGGTATATCTCACATCGGCCAACGCTGTGGCAGGCGGTGTATACAATGTATGGTCGCAAGTGACAGGTTATTTCCACTTGAAGAGCATAAACGAGAGCTTGCAGACTACAAATGCAGACCTTCAGAATCAGGTGCTCAACCTAAAAAGCGAGCTTGCCGAGATGCAGACACTTTTGGGCGACAGTGCAATTCCTGCTACAATGCGCGATAGGTTCGGCTATGTGTCAGCTTCCGTAATCAATAACAACACCCATCATCCGCGCAACTACTTCACCATAAACCGAGGTCGTCTCGACGGCATACGTCCGGGCATGGGAGTCGTGGACCAGAATGGAGTAGTGGGCATAGTAAATGTGACCGGTGACCATCTGTCGAGGGTAATATCACTGCTAAACGAAACACAACGTTTTTCGGTAAAATTGCGCGACACCGGCTTTATCGGCTCGTTGGCCTGGAAAGGAGGCGATGCTTCAATCGCTTATGTTGAAGAGGTTCCTCGTCATGCGGTATGGCAAATTGGCGATACTATTGTGACGAGCGGATATTCCACTACATTCCCTGAGGGTATACCTGTCGGTATGGTTATCAACAGGGTGCATGGTCAAGACGACAGTTTCTTCACATTCAAGGTAAAGCTTTCATCGGATTTCAAGACACTTAGTTCCGTGCGCGTAATTAATGATATTTACAAGACAGAAATAGATTCGTTAGCCAACTACGACATCAAGACTTCCGATATTTGATGTGATTCCGGCATTGTAACAAAACGCATAGGAACACTCCATCACGGGAGTAGGAATACCAAGAGTAACATGGATAAAACCATATTGACCAACATACCTCTGCTTATTTTGCTGATATTGGTGCAGGTGCTTGTCTGCAACAACATTATGCTTTTCAACGTAGCCATGGCATTCGTATTTATTTACGTTATAGTTCGCCTTCCTATGTGCTTGTCTACCAATTGGCTTTTGACGTGGGGATTTATAGGTGGGCTCGTTGTGGATATGTTTGCCAATACCCCCGGGGTTAATGCGTTGGCATGCACCCTATTGGCAATGATGAAGCGTAACATGCTGTTTGCTTATATCCCGAGAGATGACCGCACCAAAGACATTTCGCCCTCATTGTCTACGCTCGGTTTTGCAGTATATGGCAAGTACTTATTTTCCATGTCGTTGATATATTGCATCTTGGTATTCTCAATTGAATATTTCAATTTTGCCAACATCAAGGAAGTTGCAATCATGTCTGCGGCAAGTTCAATACTTACATTTCTTATCTTGCTTGGGCTTGATTCGTTGACATCGAAGAAATGACATAGGCCTACATATATGCAAGGAGTATAAAGATAGGCAAGGATTTATAAAGATGGGCAAGGATTATAAACTTGAAAAAAGAAAATATGTTATCGGCGGTTTCGTGCTGCTGATTGTGTTGATATATATAATAAGGTTGTTTAACCTGCAGGTAAGTGAAGATAAATATAAGGAAAATGCAGAGAGCAACGCATTTTTTCGCAAGGTAATCTATCCGGCACGCGGACTTGTATATGACCGCAACGACCGACTTGTGGTATTCAATCAGCCGGCTTATGACGTAATGCTCATCCCAAAGGATGTTGGGGAATTTGACACCTTGATGCTCTGCAATTCGCTCGACATAACCAAAGAGCAATTGCTCGAGCGTTGGGCCGATATGAAAGACACCCGTAAGAATCCGGGGTATTCGGCATATACGCCACAGAAACTGATATCACACCTGTCGCAGAAAGATTATGGTAAGCTTCAGGAAAAGCTCTATTTGCTACCGGGCTTCTTCATACAGAAACGCACAGTTCGTGAGTATGCATACAAATGCGCCTCCAACGTACTCGGCAATATACGTGAAGTAAATGCAGACGACATAGAACGAGACAGGTATTACCGTCGTGGGGACTATACCGGCGACTTAGGCATAGAGAAAAGTTACGAGGCAGCACTCCGCGGTCATAAAGGAGTGGAAATATTGATGAAAGATGCACTTGGACGAATAAAGGGTAAATATGAGAACGGCGAACTCGATGAATCTCCGGTGGCCGGACACAATCTGAAGTTGGGGCTTGACATAGAGCTTCAGCAATATGGTGAGCAGCTTATGGCTAACAAGATTGGGGCTATTGTGGCAATCGAACCTTCAACAGGAGAGATTCTGGCACTTGTCACCTCGCCTAACTATGATCCGTCATTGCTTGTAGGTCGCGAGCGAGGTAAAAATTACTCCATGCTTGTAAAAGACCCGCTAAAACCGCTCTATGACCGCAGCATTCAAGGGGCATACCCTCCCGGCTCTACATTCAAACCCACACAGGGACTGATATTCCTGCAAGAGGGAGTAATTACCACTTCGACTATGTATCCATGTTATCGTGGATATGTAAACGGGTTGCGCGTAGGATGCCATGGTCATGGATCTCCAATCGCACTCAAGCCAGCACTGCAAACATCATGCAATGCTTATTTCTGCTGGGGTTTTAAGAACATGATTGATAAGCGAGGCACAAAGCCGGCGAAGCAATTCGACAAGTGGAAAAACTATATGGTTGAGATGGGCTATGGTTATAAACTCGGTGTTGACTTGCCGGCAGAGAGTCGTGGATTTATTCCGAATACAGAGTTTTACAGCAAATCATTCAGGGGGGCCAACTGGACTGCCAATTCTATCATATCAATCTCGATAGGCCAAGGAGAGGTCCTTGCCACCCCGCTGCAGATAGCAAACCTTTGTGCCACAATCGCCAACCGGGGATGGTTTATAACCCCTCATGTGGTTAAAGAGATTGCAGACAGCACAATAGACAAAAAATATCAGGAACGACATGCACCTCACATAAAAAAACAATATTATGAGGATGTTGCGGAGGGAATGCGTATGGCAGTAACTGGAGGTACTTGCCGTATTGCCAATCTGCCGGATGTGGAAGTGTGTGGCAAAACGGGAACTGCGCAAAATCCACATGGTAGGGACCATTCCGTATTTATGGGTTTTGCGCCATATCATAATCCTAAAATAGCTGTGACTGTATATGTGGAAAATGCAGGCTTTGGTGCAACATATGGAGTGCCTATAGGTTCGCTGATCATCGAAAAGTATCTCAAGGGAGAAATTAGCCCTTCGCGCAAGCATATAGAAGAACGGATGTTGAACTCAAACACAATAATATCAAGTGGCGTCAAGAAACACTGATTCAAGCATATCTGTATTCAAGGCCGTAGACTGGGTCACTATTGTCATTTACTTGCTGATGGTTTCTTTCGGGGCTATCAGCATCTATGCTGCAAGTTATGACTTTGACAATGCAAGCCTGTTTGATCTCAACGAGGTATCGGGAAAACAGATTTTGTGGATTGGACTCGGTCTTGTAGTGGGCTGCATCATATTGCTCACAGACTACCGTATATATAAGACATATGCCTATCCTATCTATATCGGCGTACTCTTCATATTGCTGGTCACTATATTCATCGCCCCTAACATCCAGGGTTCTCACTCTTGGCTTGTGCTTGGTCCGGTGAGTCTTCAGCCCGCTGAATTTGGCAAGTTCGCCACCGCACTTGCTTTGGCCAAACTATTTGACTCATATAACTTCTCGCTCAATGCGAAGATAAGCAATTACTTCCGTGCGCTAATAATTATCTTTCTCCCTATCATAATGATTCTGCTGCAAAATGAGACCGGAAGTGCATTGGTTTATCTCTCCTTTATATTTGTGCTGTATCGTGAGGGCATGAGCGGATTAGTTCTGTTTTCGGTGCTTTGCGCAGTTACATTTTTCGTTGTGGCGGTAAAGTTTGCCGAACCCCTGATACTTGGCATACCGATGGGTGAATTCACTGTATTTATACTCATCATGCTCATATTTGCATTAATGCTCTTATTCTATTGCAAGGATATCATAATCGCGCGCAATGTAATATATGGATTTGTCGGCTCAGGCGTAATAGTGACAGTGCTTAGCCTATGTGGCATTGAGGTGAATGGTCTTATATATTTTCTTTCAATCCTGTCGATAGGCATCATTTACACTGCGATTTCCATGTTCAGACATCGAATCAGCAAATTTGTAATAACAATAGCATTTGCTGTGACATCGGTGCTATTTATGTTTTCTGTGAATTATGTGTTTGGCAATATCTTGCAACCGCATCAGCAGATGCGTATTAAGGTT
>CAJUIJ010000038.1:16814-17543 GCA_910586175.1 uncultured Muribaculaceae bacterium
TGAATCAATCGAAGATAGCCATTGGTTCGGGCGGAGTAAGTGGCAAGGGATTTCTTAACGGCACACAGACCAAGTTAAAATTCGTGCCTGAGCAGCACACAGACTTCATCTTCTGCACAATTGGAGAGGAGGAAGGTTTCGTAGGATCAGTTGGAGTACTGTTGCTCTTCCTGGCGATGATACTGCGCCTAATATACTTGGCCGAGCGGCAGCGCACTGTGTTTGAACGCGTATATGCCTACTGCGTCGTGTCTATACTGATATTCCATCTCGGCATAAACGTAGGGATGGTTATCGGCCTCTGTCCGGTGATAGGAATACCTCTACCCTTTTTCAGTTACGGAGGTTCTTCGCTGTGGGGATTCACAATATTGCTATTCATACTTCTGAAGCTCGATGCCGCTCGCAAAGAGCGTACAGACTGATATTCTTGAAATTAGCTATTCAATAATCAGTTGACCGAGATATAGATGAATATTAACCACATAGAAAATATCAAAATAATACCAAAAAATTTGGCAGAATCAAAAAAAAGTATTAATTTTGTATCGCAAAACAAAACAGGGTACCATGTCCGAGTGGTTAGGTAACGGTCTGCAAAACCGTCTACAGCAGTTCGAATCTGCTTGGTACCTCAAGAAAAGGGATTCAGTAAGACTGAATCCCTTTTTCTGTATGGCGTGCAGGGATATCCTGCATCTGAGTGCTGCCACCAACCCCTTCCTTTCG
>CAJUIJ010000039.1:0-5476 GCA_910586175.1 uncultured Muribaculaceae bacterium
CAATATGGGCCACGACATAGCAAAGGAACATAACAGGTATGTACAGAGATACGACATGCGGCGAGCTTCGTCTCGCTGATGCCGGCAAGCGCGTGAAGCTCGCCGGCTGGGTCCAGAGGGCCCGCAAGATGGGCGGTATGACTTTTGTGGACATCCGCGACCGTTACGGCCTGACTCAGGCTGTGTTCAGCAACGAGAAAGATGCAGAATTGGCGGAAACTGCCAGCCACCTTGGCCGTGAATACGTGATTCAGGTGGAGGGCGAGGTGGCCGAACGCAGTTCGAAAAACCCTAACCTCCCTACCGGTGAGGTGGAGGTTATTGCTTCCGGACTCCGCATCCTAAACAAGAGCGAGGTGCCCCCGTTCACCATCGAGGACAATACCGATGGCGGCGATGATCTCCGCATGAAATACCGTTATCTTGACTTGCGTCGCCCGGCTGTGAGGAGCAACCTCGAGCTGCGTCACCGTATGGCTTTCGAAATCAGACGTTACCTTGACTCCCAGGGCTTCCTGGAAGTCGAGACCCCGATTCTCGTAAAGTCCACCCCTGAGGGTGCGCGCGACTTCGTGGTGCCCTCACGCATGAACCCCGGCGAGTTTTACGCGCTGCCCCAGTCTCCCCAGCTCTTCAAGCAGCTGCTCATGGTGTCGGGCTTCGACCGCTACTTCCAGATTGCAAAGTGCTTCCGCGATGAGGACCTCCGTGCTGACCGTCAGCCGGAATTCACGCAGATTGACTGTGAGATGAGCTTCGTGGAGCAGGAAGATGTGATTCAGATGTTTGAGGGTCTTGTGAAGCATATCTTCAAGTATGTCAAAAATATAGACTTCACAGAGGCATTCCCCCGAATTACATGGCACGACGCTATGCGCCGTTATGGCAGCGACAAGCCTGATATCCGCTTCGGCATGGAGTTTGTAGACTTTACCGACTTGGCCAAAGGCCACGGTTTCGGTGTGGTGGACAATGCAGAACTCACCATAGGTATCTGCGCCCCCGGTTGCGCAGGCTATACCCGCAAGCAACTCGACGAGCTGACTGAATTTGTGAAACGTCCGCAAGTGGGTGCCAAGGGTATGGTCTGGGTCAAGTTTGAGGCAGACGGCTCGGTGAAGAGTTCCGTAGGCAAGTTCTACGACGAGGCTGCGCTCAAGGCGTGGGGTGAACGTGCCGGCGCAAAGCCCGGCGACCTGCTCCTGCTTCTCAGCGGTGACGCCATGGCAACCCGCAAGCAGCTGTGCGAGCTCCGCCTCGAGATGGGCAACCGTCTCGGTCTGCGCGACAAGAATGTCTTCGCACCCCTATGGGTGATTGACTTCCCCCTCTTCGAATGGGATGAGGAGACTCAGCGCTACTATGCGATGCACCACCCCTTCACATCGCCCAATCCTGAAGATATACCCATGCTCCATAGCGACACCGGCAAGGTGCGCGCCACAGCATACGATATCGTGGTCAACGGCACCGAACTTGGCGGTGGCTCTATCCGTATTCATGACGCTGCGCTTCAGGACACAATGTTCGAGCTTCTCGGCTTCACCCCCGAGCGTGCGCATGAGCAGTTCGGCTTCCTGATGGATGCCTTCAAGTATGGCGCACCCCCTCACGGCGGTCTCGCGCTCGGTTTCGACCGCTTTGTATCGATACTTGCAGGCCTCGACACAATCCGCGACGTGATAGCCTTCCCCAAGAACAACTCCGGACGCGACGTGATGAACGAGAGCCCGTCGCCAATTGACGACTCGCAGCTCGACGAACTGCAACTGCAGATCAAACTGAAAGAATGACAGTAAGAGATATAGCAAACGTAATAGAGGAATTTGCGCCGCTTCGCCTACAGGAAGACTATGATAATGCCGGCCTGCAGGTGGGCGACCCTGAGGCTACCGTCAACGCCGTGATGCTCTGCCTCGATGTCACTGCGGAGGTGCTCGAGGAGGCCAAGAGGAGGCAGTGCGACATGATCGTGTCGCATCATCCCCTCATATTTCGCGGTTTGAAAAGTCTTACCGGAGCCGACGAGACCCAGCGTATAGTCATGGACGCTCTTGCAGCCGGTGTGGCAATTTATGCCGCCCACACCAACCTCGACTCAGCCTGGAACGGAGTAAGTCACGAGATGGCGCATATGCTCGGGCTAAAGAATCTCAGTGTGCTTGTCCCCTCGCAGCCCGGTGCGGATACCGGACTTGGTGTGGTGGGTGATGTCAACCCTACTCCAACGCTCGAATTTCTGCGAAAGGTAAAGGAGAAATTCAACGTCAAGGCCCTGAGATATTCCACGCTTTCGAGCAAGATTGTGGTGAAGCGTGTGGCACTCTGCGGCGGCTCAGGCGCTTCCTTCATACGCGATGCTGTCGCGGCGAATGCCGACATATACATCACCGGCGATGTGAAATATCACGAATTCGCAGGCTTCGGCGACAATATACTGATTGCTGACATCGGACACTACGAGAGTGAACTCTGCTCCATGAAGATTTTCTCCCGTATCATACGCCAGCAATATCCCAACTTGGTGGTTTACTTCTCCGAAGATCAGAAAAGCCCGATAGCGGTGATGTGAACGCACTGAAAATACAACACGAATCCAAATAAATAAAATATATATGGCAGATAAGAAAACCGAGAAAGAGCGCAGCGTGGAGGAACGTCTGAAAAACCTGTATCAACTTCAGACTCTCCTCTCCGAGATTGACCGCATCAAGATACTCCGTGGTGAACTTCCCAACGAGGTGAAGGACCGCGAGGATGAGATCGTGCGCTTCCAGACCCGTATCCGCAAATATGAAGAGGAAATCGCCGAACTCCGCGACCTCATTGCAAAGAAGAAAGAGGATGCGGAGGTGCGTCGCCAGAAGATAGCACGTTATGAGGAACAGATCAATAATGTGCAGAACAACCGCGAATTTACGTTTCTCGACAAGGAACGCGAGTTCGAAAAACTCGAGATTCAGCTCGATGAGAAGCATATCCGCGACGCTCAGTTCAAGATTGACGAGAAGACTCGCGATATAGAGAATGCCAACGTGGAACTCTCTGACAATGAGCATATACTTGAGCAGAAAAAACAGGAGCTCAGCGAGATAGTTTCTGAGACCAAGGAGCAGGAGGAGAACCTTCTCAAGCAGGCCAAGGAACTTGAACCCGGCATTGACGACTACACGCTCGCGGCCTTCAAGCGTATCCGCAAGAATGCGCGTAACGGTCTCGGCATAGTCACAGTGCAACGTGATGCATGTGGCGGATGCTTCAACCGTATCCCGCCCCAGCGCCAACTCGAGATCAAGATGCACAAGAAAGTGCTCGTGTGCGAATATTGTGGACGTATCATGATCGATGCCGCCCTCGCCGGCATAGAGGAACCCGTGGTGGAAACCCCGGCTCCGAAGAAGCGTTCGGTGCGTGCCAAGAAGACGATTTGAGATGTATTACGTTAAGAAGACTTTCGACTTCAGCGCAGCCCACCATCTTAACCTTACTTACGACAGTCCTTGCACCCGCCTGCATGGTCACAATTGGAAGGTTGCGGTGGAATGCCGCTCCGAAGTGCTCGACGAAAATGGCATGGTGGTCGACTTTTCGGTGATTAAACGCACGGTGATAGACCGTCTTGACCATCGCGTGCTCAACGAACAGCTCGACTTTAATCCAACTGCCGAAAACATAGCCCGGTGGATTGTTGATACTGTGCCTATGTGCTTCAGGGCTACCGTAGAGGAGAGTGACGGCAACACTGCTGTGTATGAAGTATAAGATAAACGAAATATTTTATTCCCTGCAAGGGGAGGGACATCACACCGGCGTTCAGTCGGTGTTTGTTCGTTTTTCGGGCTGCAACCTAAAGTGCCCTTTCTGCGACACTGACCATGCTTCTTATGTAGAAATGACTGCCCGAGAGATAGCCGATGAAGTGTCGAGACATCCGGCGCGTATCATCGTGCTCACCGGCGGCGAACCCTCGCTCGTGGTCGACGACGAGCTTGTATGTCTGCTTAAGGAGCGTTGCAACATGACGATCTGCATGGAGACCAACGGCACGCGCCCCGTGCCGGAATCGGTAGACTGGGTCACAGTCTCGCCCAAGGTGGGCATTGCAGGTCATGGCATCGGTGCATCGGCAGACCTGCATGTGAACCGTGCAGATGAAATCAAGGTGGTTGATACAGGCCAGGACCTCGCCCCATATTTCACACTGCAATGTCGTCGCCCCGATACACTCATGTATCTGCAACCCTGTTACGTGCCCGATCCGGAGCAGTGCGCAGCCAATATGCGCCGCACTGTGCAGCGTGTGCTCGATGACCCGAGATGGACACTCTCGCTCCAGACGCACCGAATGCTCGGCATACAGTGACTCGCCCGCTCAGTGGCAAGAAAATTAGAAATATTAGAAAAAGTGATGGAAGATAGCAAAAAAGATAGTGTGATAGTGGTGTCGGGAGGCATGGACTCAGTCACCCTGATGCACGAATACAAGCAACGTATCGCCCTCGCAGTGACATTCGATTACGGTTCAAACCACAATGCCCGCGAGATAGAGTGCGCACGCAAGCAATGCGAGATGCTCGACATAGAGCATCTCGTGATTCCCCTTGAGTTTATGGGCCGGTATTTCGAGAGCTCGCTGCTCTCCGGCGCCGACGAAATACCCGAGGGCAATTATGATGACGACAACATGAAGAGCACCGTGGTGCCATTTCGCAACGGCATCATGCTCGCCGTGGCTTGTGGTCTTGCCGAGAGCCGTCGCCTCAAGCATGTGCTGATTGCCAACCATGGCGGCGACCATGCGATATATCCCGATTGCAGGAGCGGTTTCGTGGAGGCGATGGACAAGGCCATGCAACAAGGCACCTATGACTCCGTGTCGCTGCTCGCACCATACACCGATTTGACAAAAGCCGACATCGCGAAGCGCGGTGCCGAACTTGGTGTGGACTATTCACTCACCTATTCCTGTTATAAAGGAATGGAGAAGCATTGCGGACGTTGCGGCACCTGCACCGAACGGCAGGAGGCTTTCCGTCTCGCTGGCCTTGACGACCCTACTCTTTATATTGAAGAATAGCCGGGCTGTGTATCGTCACGCCATAGCGTGCCGCAAATTTCATAATGTTGCGTGCTAACTCCTCGCGCATATCTTCCGGACAATAACGGAAATAAGCCTCCGCCGCCCGCACATGTGCAGCATCGGGCATCGGATACTCGCGACGCTTCGGAAGCCCGAACTCCGATGTCGGCAACTCTTTGCGCTCCGCGCTATCTAATCTATCGTTCATTTTGCTTTTTTATTAATTTTTTATTACCTTTGTGTGTGCGTGCCTGCTGACATTCACAAATGTTAAACATCTGAACGCTTATATAGGTTCAGCCAATAAAAATGTGGAAATTAAGCTCCGTGATTGACTCTGCCGACGGCTGGCTTGATGGCCTGACCGTCGTGGCCGGCGATGATGCACCCCTATCT
>CAJUIJ010000039.1:5486-17482 GCA_910586175.1 uncultured Muribaculaceae bacterium
GGTGAGACTCTTTTGGGCAAACGCAATTTGCTGCGTTATGGTGACTCCTTTCCCCTGCGAATCCGAGTTACAGACGATGGCAAGGAAGATTTTGTAGAGATAGAGAATATTTTTCCGGATGGCCTGCCTGTAACCACCAACATACTCGATACCGATTATGGCGTGATTCGCGATTATACGGAGTTCGATACATTCTCGCTGATTGTATGCAAGAGTGGAAACGCGTCAGTGACATGTAATGGCCAAACTGAAGAAATAGGGAGGGGTGACATTCTGCTGATTCCGGCCTCTGCAAGGGGTATTCGGATTGAACCTCACAAGAAAGCCTCTCTTGTTGAATCTTACATCCGTTGATATATTCTTACATTCGCTAATATATAAAGCAAGATGAGAACAGAAAAAGAACTTGAAGGCGTGACCCTCCTTGGCAACGCCGGCACAAAATATAGTGACAACTATGCACCGCAGATGCTCGAGACTTTTGTCAACAAGCATCCCGAGAACCAATATGTGGTGAGATTCGACTGCCCGGAGTTCACTACCCTATGCCCTATGACAGGTCAGCCGGACTTCGGTCATATCTACATATCCTACATTCCGCGCGAGCGCATGGTGGAGAGCAAGAGCCTGAAACTCTATCTTTTCAGCTTCCGCAATCATGGAGACTTTCATGAGGATGTTGTAAACATCATCATGAACGACCTCTGGAATCTCATGGACCCGCGCTACATTGAGGTGGAGGGGCGCTTTATGCCAAGAGGCGGAATCAGCATCAACCCGTTTGCCAACAGGGGAGATGCTGACCATGAAGCCCTCGTGCAAAGCCGCCGCAACGAAATGGTCGCCACCCGCTGAGTGCTATTAAGCCCAATAAGCCCAATAAGCCCAATAAGCCCAATAAGCCCAATAAGCCCAATAGTACCTATTAGCCCTATTAGCCCCATTGGCCCCATTGGCCCCATTGGCCCTATTAGCCCTATAAGCCCTATTGGCCCTATTAAGCTAAAAAAATTAAGTCATATGCAATATTTCATTACAATCAATGGCCAGGTAATTGGCCCGATGAGCGCGCACCAGGTGTTCGCTTATTCTGTAAATGCCAACAGCTCCGTGAGCACCGACGGTGTGAACTGGGCTCCTCTTTATTCATATCCGGAGTTGATGGAGATGCTTCATCGCAATGAGTCGCAGACTGACTACCAGACTGACTCCAAACGCATTCTCTGCGGCATCATGGCGATGCTTTTCGGTTATTTCGGAGTGCAGTATTTTATCATGGGTAAGGTCGGCGCCGGCTTCATCACTATCCTGCTCAGCATAGTGACTTGCGGTGCCTGGGAAATCATAACCTTTATCCAGGGCATCATGATGCTCTGCATGTCAGATTCCGAATTCCGCCGCAAATATATCGACTCAAACTCAACCCTACCACTTTTCTAATTAATGAATAATTAATAGTTAATAATGAATAATTTTTGACGCTATTTTCTTGGCTTGCGAGTTTTTGGCTCATAAGTTTGTGGTGACATATTATTCATTATTAATTATTCATTATTAACTCAACTTTGATGGACAAGCAGCTTCCTACAGATAGAAAAACAGTGCTTTCAGGCATGTTTCGTGATTGGTATCTCGAATATGCCTCTTATGTTATTCTCGAGCGTGCGGTGCCGCACATTGAGGATGGTCTGAAACCTGTGCAGCGTCGCATTCTGCACACCATGCAGCGTCTCGATGATGGCCGATTCAACAAGGTGGCCAATATCGTGGGACGCACCATGGCATTCCATCCGCATGGCGATGCCTCTATTGGCGATGCTCTCGTGCAGCTCGGTCAGAAGCAGATGCTTGTCGATACACAGGGTAACTGGGGTAACATACTTACAGGCGACTCTGCCGCAGCTCCCCGTTATATTGAGGCGCGTCTGTCCGAGTTTGCCATCGAAACGGCTTTCTCGCCCAAAATCACTGAGTATACCCCCAGCTATGATGGTCGCGACAAGGAACCCGTGACTCTCCCTATGAAGTTCCCGCTCCTGCTTGCGCAAGGTGTGGAGGGTATCGCTGTGGGACTCTCTTCCAAGGTGTTGCCTCATAATTTCAATGAGATTCTCGATGCAGCCATAGATTGTCTGCACGACCGTCCGTTCAAGCTCATTCCGGATTTCCCTACCGGTGGTCTGCTTGATGCTTCCAAGTATAACGATGGTGCACGAGGCGGATCTGTAAAGGTGCGTGCAAAAATTGAGAAAATTGATAATAAGACACTTGTAATCACTGAATTGCCCTTTGGTAAAACCACCTCCACGCTTATCTCTTCTATCCTCTCTGCCATGGAGAAGGGTAAAATCAAAGTGCGCAAAGTTGACGACAACACCTCGAAAGATGCCCGAATCGTGGTTCATCTCATTCCAGGCTCGAGTTCAGACAAGGCTATAGATGCGTTATATGCCTTCACCGACTGTGAGGTGTCTATATCGCCCAACTGCTGCGTGATTCGCGACAACAAGCCGGAGTTCTTGTCGGTCACGGAGTTGCTGCGCGACTCAGTGCATCGCACCCGCGACATATTGCGCCGTGAGCTCCAGCTCGCTCTCGATGAGGCGGAGGAGAGCCGGCTTTTTGCCTCGCTTGAGAAAATCTTCATAGAGAAGCGCATGTATAAGGATAAGCAGATAGAGGATGCCCCCGACATGGAGCATGCCATAGCTCGCCTTAATCAGCTCTTCGAACCGTTCAAGCCCTCGTTCTATCGTGAGATTACCGATGATGACCTCCTGAAGCTTTGGGAAATCAAGATGCAGCGTATTCTTAAGTTTAATGCTGCAAAGGCCGATGAGAAGATTGCACGTCTCGGTGCGGATATCGATAGGATAGCGCACGATATCGAGCATATCGACGAGACCACCGAACGTTGGTATGTGCATCTTAAGGAGAAGTATGGAGAGCATTTCCCGCGTCTCACCACTCTGCGCAGTTTCGACTCTATCGAGGCTACAAAGGTGGCGGAGGCCAACCGCCGTCTATATTTCGATGCCGAGGGGCAGTTTATAGGCACCGCCCTCAAGGATGCTGAATTCCTTTTCACCTGCTCCGATATAGACGACCTCTTGGTGATATATCGCGACGGCACTTACAAGATAGTGCGTGTCACTGACAAACTATATGTGGGTAAAGCCAAGAGCAACAAGATTATACACATAGGTATCTTCAAGAAGAACGACCGTCGCACCATCTACAATGTGATATATCGCAACGGCAAGGGTGGAAATTACTACATGAAGCGATTCTTCATCACAGGTCTGACCCGTGAGAAAGATTACGACATGACCAAAGGATTGCCGGGTAGTCGCGTGGAGTGGCTCACTGCCAATCCTAACGGAGAGGCTGAAACAGTGCGTGTCACTCTTATGGACGAACCGAATGAGTCGGGTCGCCGTCCGCGCAATCAGGAGCTTACCATCAATTTTGCCGACCAGCTTATCAAGGGCAAGGAATCGCTTGGAAATCTTGTGACGAAGTTCAAGGTGAAGAGTGTGAGCATGGAGAAGAAGGGCACATCGACGCTCGGGGGGCGTGAGGTATGGTTCGACCGCGATGTGATAAGGCTCAACTATGACCGCCGTGGCGAAAGCCTCGGTGTGTTTCAAGGTGATGACAAGGTGTTGATAATCACTAAGGATGGGGACTTCTTCACGAGTTCTTATTCCGACAGCAACCATTATGAAGACAATATACTCCGCATAGAGAAATTAGACCCCGAAAAGGTGTGGACGCTCGTGCTTTTCGATAAGGCTCTCGGTTATCCTTACCTGAAACGTTTCAAGTTTGAGGTGTCGGCTAAACCGCAGCATTTCGTCGGCTCTGATGAGGAGGGTGGCGACATAATCTTGCTTACCGACAAGGTGTCACCACGTCTGCTCGTGCATTTCGGCGGTGCCGACGAGGTTCGCCCCGATTTGGAAGTTGATGCAGAAGATTTTATAGCACTCAAATCATTCAAGGCCAAGGGTAAACGTCTCACTCAATACACTCTCGCCTCTATTGAGGATATCACCCCCGAGCCGGAAGTTCCTGAAGACGAGGAGCAAGACCAGTCCGACCAGTCTGACCAGTCTGACCAGTCCGACCAGTCCGACATGTCCGACATGTCCGACATGTCTGACAAGTCTGACAAGTCCGACTCGTCTGACTCGTCCGACTTCTCGCAGCAGCCTGATAGCCCGGATTCGATACAGCCCTCTCTTTTCGATGAGTTTTAATATTTCTTTATGTCATTGTTGAAGTCCATACTCGCCGTTGCCTTGCTTATAATCTGTGCGTTGCCATGCAGCGCTCAGGTAATCACGGAGTCGGGCGAGCGTCCGATCACCTCGGTCTATAGTCTTGAGATTGGGGGAGCGCGAGATTTCTCCACTTACCTCTCACCTCTATATTATGAAGGCTTGGATATGGCGATGTCGGCGAGTTGGACAAAAGCTTTTCAGCGATGGTCCGAAAGCTGCGTGATGCGTTTTGAATCGGCTATAGATTTACAGCGGATGCTCAACCCGGTCGGCACGGCGAGGATGTGGGGCCTGACCGCACGCTTCAACTGGGGTTTGCTTTGGCGTTACCGTTTTTTAGGTGACTTTCAAGCGACTCTCGGACCTATGATAGATATATATGGCGGTGCGATGTATCTGGTGCGCAATGGTAACAACCCCGTCAATGCAATCGCATCGGCCGGACTTGACATAGCCGGCTCACTATCATACCGCTTCAAAATAGGAAGGTTGCCGATAGAGGTGGCCGACGAAATCAGGATACCGTCTGTTTCAGCATTCTTTTCCCCACAATATGGTGAGACATACTATGAAATTTATTTGGGCAACCATAGTGGACTTGCCCATTGTGGATGGTGGGGGAATGCCATGGGGGTAGACAATCTTTTGAGTTTCAAGCTAAACCTTGGCAAAACAGGGCTTCAGCTCGGTTACCGCTTCGACTTACGCACATTCAAGGCAAGCGGCCTGAAGACCCAGCTAATGCGCAATGCCTTCGTAATAGGAGTAATACCAAACCTTAAATAATTAATAATTAATAATGAATAATGAATAATTTTGCGAGGCGGAATAGGCTGATATTTTTCATTAATAGCTAATAATTATTCATTATTAATTATTAATTATTCATTGAAAGTTATTCTTTCTCCTTTCTGGTATGCCTTTTTGGACGGTGAGCCGAGCAGGTCGTGCAAGTGACGCGGATGCAGCCCGTAGCCGGGGCGGACGCATGCCACGTTTTGCTCGGTAAATACTTCACCCTCGGCTATCGCAGCTGAGGCATAAAGCGAGCGGGCCCATTGACGGCCTGCAATGTCGGTGCTTTCAGATTCGTTGATATCTCCTTTTGCCCGCAATGCCTCCTCGGCCATACGCACATCGCGCACCATCTTTGCAAATTCCTCGATATTCATGGAGAATGCAGCATCCGGTCCGCCGATGTTACGGTCAAGTATAAGGTGCTTCTCTATCATCACACCCCCGAGAGCTACGCTGAGTATGGGTAGCATCGATCCGGGTGAATGGTCAGATAGACCTACCTTGACACCGAAACGTTCACGCATACGTGTCATAAGCGACAACTGTGCATCCTCTATCCTTGCCGGATATGCAGATGTGCATTTAAGCAATGTTATATCATCATTGCCCACCTCACGGCATGCAGCTATTGCCTCCTCTATCTCACGGCCAGAGGCCACTCCGGTGCTTATCACCATCGGTTTGCCGAGACGTGCAGCATAGCGAATCAGCTCCGTGTGCATCACCTCAAATGATGCGATCTTATAGATAGGATTGTCCAATGACTCAAGCAAGTCCACAGCCTCCTTGTCAAATGGCGTGGAGAAGCAAATCAACCCCAAAGACCGGGCGTAGTCAAACAGCTCTGCATGCCATTCGTAAGGAGTGAACGCCTTGCGGTATAGGTCAAACAGACGCTCCCCATCCCAAAGTCCCCCCTTCAGCACAAAGTCTTCGTTATCGACATCGAGGGTGAGGCTCTCCGGCTTGTAGGTCTGCAACTTCACGGCATCCGCTCCCGCCTCGGCGGCAGCTTTGATGGTCTGCTTAGCTATTTCTAACTTGTGTCCGTGGTTGGCCGAAAGTTCGGCTACTATCATTGTCTTCATAATCACAGTTTTCTGAAAAGGTTAACAATGTCGCGTCGCCGTGCGGCGAAGTCGAATGCCGGTGCCGGCGAGAGGGGAGTGGCCAATGCTTTTTGGAGGAGCGGCCTAAGCATGTCGTCACTTTTAGTCAAGTCGCCTAACGGTGTGAACCATCCATGCTTCACGCCATAGGCATATATCTCCTCCTGGTTGTCAACAAAAAAACCGGCCGCTACCGGCAATCCGCGTGAAAAAGCTTCCACACACACCGTACTTGCAGGGAATATACCTAAATCGCAGCGGTCGAACATATCGGCTATCTCTTCAGCCGATGCCTGTCGGTGCACCCGCAATCTTGCATCCTCCTCAAAGTCAATTTTTACAGTTTGACCTGCCAATACATCGATTTGCAGTGACGCATCTATTTTGTGCAGCAAACTCACTATTTTATTGGTCAGGCCTAACGGGTCGGCACCACCCATAGCCAATGCTATATGCTTAGGTGTCTGACCGGTGTAATTGCGTTGCAGCTGTGGTTTGAGAAAAGGTGCGCGTAGAAACGACCATTCCATACCCCCCACAAACTTAGCCTCCGGCTTCATGGAAAACTGCTCACGCGTGAGAGGGCAAAAAGTCATGACCATATCGGCCGGAAAGTGCCGATTGTGCATGTCGTCGATACATACAAGCGCACGGCAGCGGCTTTTCACTTCGGTCATATATGGAGTGTCGTAATAGTAATTGTCGAGCACCACTATGTCGTCAGCCTCTATCAAATCGAGAAATGCAGGGTCAAAGGTTTCCCGACTTTTCGCTGCCACTTCCATTATGGTCAAACCCGATGAGGTGGCGAGTTCGCGCTGGTAGTCGGATGGTAAGCCCAGATCAGGATTGCGCGACACGAGTATACACTCGAAATCTTCACAAAGATAGCCACCAAGTGCGCAAGTGCGCACATAGTGGCCGAATCCTATCGAACTTCCCGCATCCGCACGGAGCAGCACACGGGGTCTTTCTCGTTTGCTCATTTCCTTATTGAAACAGCTACTCATAAGTAGGTGTTACCATGTCAGAGGTTCAATTCATAATGCACCATGTCGTTGTCGCGACTCCTTTCTTTCGCGCCAAGTCTGCATTCGAGTGCCATGGAGGCTTTGTTGTCGGGTTTGACTATGGTCTCTATCACCTTAGTGTCGGTATGCTCGGCAAGCCAGCCATAAAGAGATTGGAGTATGCTGGAGGCATAGCCGAGTCCCTGGCGATCTTGGAGTATCCATATGCCGCGGTCCATGTGTCCCGGTGCAGTGCGTTTAAGATTTACTGAACCAACGAGTTCATCGTAGCTGTTGAATACGGCGTAATAGCGCAAGTCATCGCGGCTGCCGAGTGATTCTACGAAGGCGTTATGCTCGCTTTGCGATATTTCATCCTGGTTTACCGACCACATCCGCACATCCTCCCGGTTTCGTTCCTCACGCATCAGCTCCGAGGTCCCGGCATCAAGCAGATGGTAAGATTTTAGTCTGTAATTATCAAGTTCTATTTCGAAAGGGAGCGTGTCAAATTTGACATTTATGTCCGCATCATTGCCCACTGCACCACCGGCATCGGCTTGAGCTTGGCCATGGAGGTATTCATATTTAAGTTCAGCCAAGGCCCAATCTTGAAGAGTGTCGAGATCCTGCACCTCAAGTTCGGGCAATATTATCGGCAATGTGTCGGGTCCCCACAGTGAGCCGCACTCACGTAATGCCTTGACTGTGGTGAAGTAGAATTGACCGGCATCGTGGTAACTCTTATCAAGGTCCTGCGAGCGTGATTTTGCATACTCCGGATACTTCATGCCGATATGTCCGTCTGCATTTATCGCAAGACTGCGCTGTATGGGGTAAGAGTATTCCACGCAGGTGAAGGCGGCTGAGCAATTCCCTTCATTCAGGAGAGCGTGGCCTTCGCGAAGCCTGTCGGATGTGACAAAGGGTGCAGTGGCGTAGAGGCAACATATTGCATCAAACTCGATGCCTGATTCGGCATACTTGTCGAGCACCTCGAAAAGCACGTCGGCTGTAGTGGCGAAATCATTGGCTGTCTCGGCTGAGCGCATGAAGGGCACCTCGGCACCGTAGCGCCGTGCCACATCAGCTATCTCCTCATCGTCGGTCGATACCATCACCTTGCTGAAGCATCCTGACTTAAGGGCAGCTTCTATGGAATAGGCAATGATGGGCTTGCCGGCAAACTCCTTTATATTCTTGCGCTCTATGCGCTTGCTTCCCCCGCGTGCGGGGATTATGCAGAGTGTGTTCTTACACATGTTGAAGCACTTGCTTGATTACATATTCCTGCTCTTCGTCGGTCAGTGTGGGATACATCGGCAGACTCAGGCAATGCTCGTAGTAATTCTCCACCACGGGGAGCTGACCGGGTGCATTGCCAAGTGCGCGGTAGTAGGGCATGAGGTGAAGCGGCACATAATGCACCTGCGCCATTATGCCATTGGCCCGCAGTGCGTCGTAAAGAGCCTTGCGGTCAAGCACTTGAATTACGTATAGATGAAAAGCGTGGCGCACGTCGTCGCAGCGATATGGAGTCTTTATCTTGTCGTTGCCTTTGAATGCCTCATCGTAGCGACGGGCTATCTCCTGTCGTCTCACCAAACCGGCCTCTGCGCGGCTGAGCTGGGATATGCCGAGGGCTGCCTGAAAATCGGTGATGCGATAGTTGAAGCCGAGGTCCTGCATTTCGTAATACCACCCGCCGTCATTCTTCTCCAACTTTGCGCCATCTTTGGTTATGCCGTGTGTGCGATATAGGCGTAGACGTTCGAGGAGTTCGGGATTGGCGGTAGTCACCATGCCACCTTCGCCTGTGGCGATATGTTTCACGGGATGAAAGGAGAAGATGGTGCAGTCAGCAAAGCGGCAATTGCCGGTGAGTTGACGTTCCCCTTTGGAGTCAGTATACCATGCTCCGGGTGCATGACAAGCATCCTCGATAATCCAAAGCCCATGGCGGTCTGCTATCTCCCGATATTGCTCGAGATTATGCGGATAGCCTGCGAAGTCGACTATCACTATGCCCGAGAATGTGCCTGCGGGATGCGAATCGAGTATCTGCTCCAGCTTGGCGGCATCCATCAGATAGGTGTCGGGGTCTATGTCGCAAAAAGTCACGTCGCCGCCGCAGTAACGTATGCAGTTGGCCGATGCGGCAAATGTAAGCGGTGTCACAATAACCTTGGTGCCCGGGCCCACTCCGAGTGCCTTTGCAGCTATGTGCAGACCGGAGGTTGCGTTGTTGACGGCCACAGCATAAGGTGCACCCACATAGTCGGCAAATTTGCGCTCGAACTCGTCGATTTTCGGACCCTGGGTCAGAAAGTCGCTCTTGAGTGTCTCCACCACGGCGGCTATATCCTCGTCGGTGATATGCTGGCGTCCGTATGGTATCGGTTTCATTTCACTTCGAAGTTGGGGTCTACAAATTCCTTGATTTTGGCGCGCATGCTCTCCACGGTCTCCCACTCTTCGTTTTTGTCTGAACTGTAGTGGAATCCATCAGGCACCGGCTTGCCATTATGGTGGTCTATGTAGTCCTGTCGGGTGTGCTGGAATGAGACTGAAGGCAATATGGCATAATAACGGCCAAGGTCGATGGTGTTGAGAGCGTCGGTGGCGGTAATCATCTCCTCATGGAGTTTCTCGCCCGGACGTATGCCCACCTCCACTTGAGGCAGATTGGGAGCAATCGCTGTGGCCACATCCTTGATGTGGTATGACGGGATTTTCGGAATGAATATCTCGCCGCCGAGATGATGCTCTATAGCCCATAGCACCAAGTCTACACCTGCTTCAAGCGAGATGTTGAAACGTGTCATCCGCATGTCGGTGATGGGGAGTTCTGTGGCTCCTGAGTCTCGCTTGCTGATGAAGAACGGAATCACGCTTCCACGCGATCCCATCACGTTGCCATAACGCACCACGCTGAACTTCACCGGATTGTCACCCTTGATATTGTTGGCGGCGGTAAATAGCTTGTCGCTTGTGAGCTTAGTTGCCCCATATAGGTTGATAGGTGCGCAAGCCTTGTCGGTAGAGAGTGCCACCACATGCTTTACGCCGGTGGCCAAGGCGGCATTGATTACGTTTTGCGCACCATTCACATTGGTCTTGATGCACTCTTCCGGATTGTATTCGGCAGTGTCGACCTGCTTTATGGCTGCTGCGTGTATTATTACATCTATGCCCTGGCATGCGCGCTTCAGACGTTCGCCATCGCGCACATCGCCTATGAAGAAGCGGAGCTGTGGATATTTATCGTGTGGATATTTCTGCTTGAGTTCAAACTGTTTGAGCTCGTCGCGCGAATATATGGCTATCCGTTTCACGTCGGGATAACGGCGAAGTATTACCTCCACAAATTTCTTACCGAACGAACCGGTGCCACCGGTGATGAGTACAGATTTGTTGTTTAACATCTTTTATCTCTTTTTGTCTTCATGACATAATGACATAATGTCTAAATGCCATTATGTCATTATGTCGTAATGATCTTAACTGAATTTGTGTCCCATGAAGGCGTAGAAAATCATTCCCAAGAAGAATGAAATGCCTATCCACATGCGGGCCTGACGGTCATAGTTGTGGGCGTTGCGGCGCAGCCGCTCGCGCTCCTTATCGTCATAAAGCTCTTTGTTGCCTTTCGATTGGCTGCGGAGCGATTCTGTCCAGCTGCGTCTCGCCTGAAATGAATAGTAGAGTGCCACGGCTCCGGTGATGGGAAAGCAAAAGAGCATGAGCATCAGTGATATGAATACGGTGTTGGCCGGTGCCCGATTTATGTCGGCTTCCTCTTCGGGCGACATATGAGCCTCTTCGCCTGAGCGCCTCACCATATCACGAAAGCGCAATGGTATCTCTGCATATGGGTCCTCGGCTGCCGGCGCGGTGGTTTGCAACTCTTCTGCACTGCTTGCCTGAGGGGTCAGCGGTGTGCCATGAGTGCGGTCATAGACAGTGCGCCTGAAATGTCGGCATATGTCTGCCACATCTCCGGCTTTCTCCCAGTCGGCCATCGCTTTGCACCACACGTAGGTGTCCGGTCCAACTCCGGCTTTGGCCAAGTCTTCAAGCTCAAACGGCCCTTGCCTTTGGCCATCGATCATTGCAAAATATCGCATCCTCTATTGTGTAATGCTGATTTCCTTATTCAAGGTTGTTCAGTGTATCCATAGCATCGATCAATGATCCCAATGCTCCTGAGCGAAGCAATGTGATTGAGCCTATCAAACCTATGCCTACGAGCACAAGCCCTATGATGGTGCAAGTGCGGGCAGTGTTGTTTGCACTGTCGCCCGATGTCCTGTCTCCCCTGAAGTAGAAGTCGTTGGCTTTATTGGCTTGCACTATACCCACTATGCCGAGTATCGAGCCTATGCACGATGTGCAGAACCCCAACACCGTAGCCACTATGGCCCAAGGCAACCAGTTGGTGTGGGCTATAGGTCCATTCTCATATTGCCGGTTTGCGGGTTGGCCATATGGTGGCTGTGGCTGACTATATGGTGGTTGAGGCTGACCGTAAGGTGGCTGAGGCTGACCGTAAGGTGGCTGCCGGTAATCATCCGCATGGTTGCTTTCGATTTTTATATCCTGCACATACACGTTGTCTGTGTTATGCATGGGTGCAAGAAGACTTGACAGCTCCGGCAGTGTGCCTGCCTTCACCCAATTGGTTAGTCCCTCACGCCATATGTATGTCTCTGTGGTGAGGTTGCATTGGCGGAGTTCATCTTGTGTGAACGGCCCCTGCTGCTTGCCATCTACCACTATATAATATGTTGTTG
>CAJUIJ010000040.1 GCA_910586175.1 uncultured Muribaculaceae bacterium
CACCAGATAGCGCCACCCAACAAGAGGAGCACGCCCAAGAAGGCTCCGGCCACAATCATATCTTTCCTCGGTATCTTCAACATCAGACTATGATTTATCTCTTATATAAATTTATCTCTTATATAACAAGAAATAGGGGTTGTCGGATATTAGCCGGTAATCTTTATCCCTTAAATAGTCATACACTATGCCCGATTTTTCGGGCGAGTGATATATATTGTCGGCATGCTCACGACCATCACCATCTATCACATAACCGAGCACAAACCTGTCAGGTTTGCTAAGATTTACCTTACCGAGAGTCTGAAATTTCAGCAACATCACATACTGCGGAGCAGCTGACTTGGCAAGCCATGCCCTCAGCTGCGTCGGGGTGAACTGTTCCGGCCAACTGCATCCCAAGGCCGGCAGAGTGCCGGTGAGATAGTTTACCATAGGTCCGGAGCCATATACCATAAGCGTGTCTCCCTTGGCCACATACTTTCCCAATTCGGCAAACAAGCCATCATAAAGCTCCGCATTTGCCTCGGAAGTGAGTATACCCCCGGTCTTGGGCACATCCATGCGCGAATCCATCTTAAGAACAGGGTCACTGTCGAAATATATGATGCCATTGCCCAACAAGCCAATGCTGAAAGCTGCGGCGATATAGAGCGAAAAGCCTACAACCACGGTGCGACCCGCACGGCCGCCTATATAAGCATCAACAGCGCAGAGCGATGCCGGCAGCAAGAAACCAAGCAAGAGCGGCCCGGGTCCATACACCACACCGTCAGATCCGGCCGGCAGAAGCAACACCATAAACAAACCGCAAAGAGCCACGACACGCAGCCTGCGAAAGCCCTTCCCCGCGAGCTTCCAAGCCACCATAGAGCCACCTACGGCTACTGCGAACAACCATTGCATGGCGATATCGACACACCTGTCGCGACAAACCACAAAAGAGATGAAGCATGCACCAGTCACCACCGCAACAACCAAGCCCGCCACCACGCGCTGCGAAGAAGCACCAAGCCAGCGGCGGCGCACACAAGCCGCAGCAGCGAACACAAGTATAGCAAATATCAGGGCACGAACAGATATTCCCACCCACACCTTGATATTAACAGATATGAGATGCTTCACCGAATGAATCGACTCACCACCTCCGGATCCACCCGCCTGCAGCATGCTAGTGGCAGAACTCACAAGGGCATCCCAATGCCCGGCGACCAACGCAAAGAGAAAAACCGCAGCCACACCGGCACACCAGCCGCACAGCCACTCCCCCATGCGCCGGAGCACGAGCTTGGACCATCTGCGTCCACGTGCACAAAACGGAATAATAAGCACAAATAGAATGTCGATAAAATTGGGCAGACGGGAGAAAGCGTTCATGCCACACACTAAGCCCGAACAAATCAAAAGCAACAAAAGCCCACCATCACGCCGGCCATCCCAAATCAGCTTATCCATACGCGCTATCGCCTTGACCAACAGCAGCAAAGATATGGAAGCGAGCAACAGCGTGGCCAAATCATAATTGAAAGTCAAAGTGCAACCCCAACTTCCTATGCCAATCAAGGCCACTCCGCAAATAGCGGGCAAGAACCTGCCTCTCCCCTTAATCAGCGACCACGCCATGCCGGCCACAGCCACGTTGACGAGCGCACCGGCTATGCGTATGCCGAGCAGCGAGCCACCCGAGAGTCGCAACAGAAGCCACCCCAACAAGCCATTCATGTAGTACATGAAATTATATTGCACAGACTCCGGATGCGAGAATATATTGTCATAGAAAGTCAGATAGAAGCCTGAATCGCAAAGTTCGAAGCCCCAGATTATCGAAGGAATCTGCACTAAGAATGACACGAGCAGAATCACCCACAATTTAAGTTTTTCGGTCAAGGTTATTTTCATTATTGTAAATTTCATGTGTTCGCATCTTCGGCGAGAAGAGCGGCTGAGAAGATATGTGCAAAATTAATAAATTTTGTTGAATGCTGAAAAATAGTTAATTTTGTGGCAAAATAACAACACAAGAAATGGAACGTAAAGTAAGAGTAAGATTTGCGCCGTCGCCCACAGGCCCGCTTCATATCGGAGGGGTACGCACGGCGTTGTATAACTACATATTCGCACGCGCCAACGGCGGCGACATGATACTCCGCATAGAAGACACCGACAGCCACCGCTTTGTGCCCGGGGCAGAGGAATATATCAACGAAGCCTTGGCATGGCTCGGCATCGGCATAGATGAGGGAGTGCGCGAGGGAGGTGCCTACGGGCCATACAAGCAGTCAGAACGCCGCGACATATATCGCGAGCATGTGAAGCAACTGCTCGACAACGGCAAGGCCTACATCGCCTTCGACACACCCGAAGAGCTTGAGGCTGCCCGCAAGGAGACACCCAACTTCCAGTATGACGCATCGACCAGAGGAGGCATGAGCAATTCGCTGACCCTCGGCGAGGAGGAGACACGCCGCCGCATCGAGGCCGGCGACCAGTATGTGGTGCGCTTCCTCATAGAGCCGGGCCGTGAGGTCAAGGTGAACGACCGGATCCGCGGCGAGGTGATAATCAACTCATCGATACTCGACGACAAAGTGCTCTACAAGAGCGCCGACGACCTCCCCACATATCACTTGGCCAACATCGTGGATGACCACCTCATGGAGGTCAGCCACGTGATTAGAGGAGAAGAATGGCTACCATCGGCACCGCTGCACGTGCTTCTCTACGAAGCCTTCGGCTGGGCAGACACCATGCCCGAGTTCGTGCACCTGCCGCTTCTGCTCAAGCCCGTGGGGAATGGCAAGCTATCAAAGCGCGACGGCGACAAACTCGGCTTCCCCGTGTTTCCGCTCGAATGGCACGACCCCAAGAACGGCGAGACATCATCGGGCTATCGTGAGCAAGGCTACCTGCCCGAGGCTGTGGTAAACTTCCTCGCCCTGCTCGGCTGGAACCCCGGCGATGACTCCGAGCTTATGACCATGCAGCAGCTCATCGACAAATTCTCGTTTGAGCACTGCTCCAAGTCGGGCGCGAAATTCGACTACAAGAAAGGTCTTTGGTTCAACCACGAATATCTCGCACAGAAAAGCGACGAAGACTTGGCTGCACTCTTCATGCCGATACTCGAAGCGAAAGGAATCAGCGGTTTCACTCCTGAATATGTAGCCAAGGCCGTGGGGATGGTGAAAGGCCGTGCCAACCTTGTAGGCGACCTTTGGGAGCAGGGCGACTTCTTCTTCAAGGCCCCCGAGACATATGCCGAGAAAGATGTGCGCAAACGCTGGAGCGAAGATACTCCGCGCATCATGGAAGAGCTTATAGGCGTGCTCGAAAGCATCGACGACATGACATCGGCCAACGCTGAGAAAATCGTGCTCGACTGGATCGCTTCCAAAGGCTACCACTTGGGCAATGTGATGAATGCCTTCCGCCTCGCAGTGGTGGGAGCATGCAGAGGTCCGCACATGTTTGACATAACAGAACTTATGCCCAAAGAGGAGGTGACAGCACGCATACGCAAAGCCATAGCCACAATCAACGCATAAACACAATATTCAGAGCGTCAAACACGTTAGTGAAATAGGGTAGTCATATGCGCCCCTAAGTAACCAGCTCTGAATGAACATAACCAAGCACAACATGACAATACTGATGCTGTCGGCAGCACTCCTGCCGGCAGCATCTTCATATGCACTCGATGCTTCGCACTATGCCGACAATTCAGCACTTGCCACCGGCAAATGGGCGAAAGTAAGCGTATCGGGGGCAGGAATGCAACTCATCACCGACACACAGCTCCGCGCCATGGGATTTGATGATCCGGGCAAAGTGCATGTATACGGCACCGGCGGCCGCCAGCTCACATATGGCCTGACCACCGCCAATGCAGACGACTTGCCGTTGCTGCCGAGCGTGCGCACGCAGAAAGGTATAGTGTTTTTCGCCACCGACCAAGTGACATGGACACGCCGCAGCAGTGCATCCACGACCCCTTACTCTCACACAATGCACGAATACAGCGACGAGACCTTCTACTTCTTGAGCGACCGTGACATCACGCCGGCCGAAATGCAGAAGACAGGAGTGGCCGTGACCGGCAACGGTGCGGCAGTCACGACATTTGCCGAGCGTCTGCTCCACGAGAGCGAGCTGGAGACAGCCGGCGATTTCGGTTCGCAGGTATGGGGTGAGGATTTCAGGTCGAAAAAATCGCAGACATTCTCGTTCGCGCTCCCCGACATGGCCGACAACAAAGTGTCGCTCTCCGTGCGCTTCGCCGCAAAGTCCATAGGAGGCAAGTCATCGATTATATTGACGGCCAACGGTTCGCGTCTCCCCTCCACTACAAGCGACAACATATCGTCGACAGCAGAGACAGAACATCTCGGCAACGTGACGCAGACCTACAAGAAAGTTGAAGGTATAGATGGCAAACTTGACCTCGGCATAGATTTCAGTTACTCCGGCACACTCTACAAGGCACGCCTTGACTTCATCGAGGTCTTCTACAACCGCCAGCTCAAGCTTAACAAAGGAGAAATATACTTCTATCTCGACGTGCATCCCGCCGAGCATATAGAGATATCCGGATGCAGCGCATCGACCAAGCTCTGGGATGTGACTGACCCTGCCCACCCCACCGAGGTGGATTTCAACCTCAGTGGAGATAAGGCGCGTTTCTGCCTCACAAGCAGCGGCAAGCGCGAGTTCGTGGCATTCGACCCCGAGAGCATATCAAGAGGCGTGAAGCCCGGCAGCGCAGTGGCCAATCAGGATATACACGGACTTGAAGTGCCCGACATGGTGATTATAACACATGCCGCATACCGTGAGGGAGCAGAGAAGATTGCAGCCCTTCACAAGGAGCATGACGGCATGTTGGTGCATGTGGTGGAAGCAGACAAGGTATACAACGAGTTCAGCGGAGGCAAACGGGACATGGGGGCATTCAGGAGAATGCTCAAGATGTGGCATGACCGCGGACTCGCTTCAGAAGGACGCAAGATCAAATACGCACTTCTGATGGGAAAAGCCATAAACGACAACAAGCAGGTCAACAGCGAAAACAAGAACCTGAGCTTCACACCCATGCCGATATGGGAAGCGAATACGGGCATGAAAGAGGAAGAGGCATACTGCAACGACTCCTGGATCGGAATGCTCGACGACGTGCAAGATGCTGCCTTCTCGATGACCACTGCCAAGATGCACGTGGCGGTAGGCCGCATACCTTGCGCATCCTCTACAGAGGCACTCACCGCAGCAAACAAGATAGAGGAATATCTGAAAGAACCGCAATATGGCGACTGGCGCAACAAGGTGATGATAATAGCCGACGATGAAGATGGCGGCACACATCTTACCCAAGCTGAGAGAGTACACACGGCGATGATTGCAAGCGGCAACAACGATGGTGCCAACCGCCTCTACGACAAAGTTTATCTCGACTCATACAATCGCGTCATGAGCTCGGTTGGAGCCACATATCCGCAGGCCAAGGCCCGGATGCTCAACAATTTTGAGGAGGGAGTGGCGATGACCAACTACATAGGACATGCCAGCGCACGAGGCTGGGGACACGAACACCTTTTGGAATGGCCCGATCTAACCTCGCTTACCAACAAGAAGCTCACCTTCATATATGCGTCGACATGTAGTTTTGCCGACATTGACAAGAAGGAGGAGAGCGGAGCCGAGAATATGCTGTTGAATCCGGAAGGTGGCGTAATCGGTATCATATCTGCCACAAGGTCGGTCTACATAGCATCAAACGGCACACTCAACGAGTTGACTATGTCAGGACTCTTCAACCATGACGAAGATGGAGGCCCACTACGCTGGGGCGACATATTTGTGTATGGACAGAACAATATAAACGACTCCAACTCATTGCGCTACATATATTTGGGCGACCCGGCTATCAGAATACCCGGAGGCAGCCGTCGTGTGCACATCACAGCAATCAACGGCCAAGAGACAAACGGCGGCATGCTGCCTGAAATCGAGGCTATGAGCTCAGTGGAAATCGAGGGAGAAATACTCAATCAGGATGGCAGCCTTGCCACCGACTTCAACGGCAATGTGGAGTTTCAGCTCTACGACGGCGAACGCGTTATAACCACCTATGGCCATGGAGCCGGGGCAGTCATGAATTACAACGACCGCGACAAGCGACTCTCACTGACAAGCACCTCCGTAAAGGGAGGCAAATGGAGCGCGACGCTCCGCGTACCCCCCGAGATACAGAACCTGTATACCACTGCACTGATAAGCAGCTATGCCTGGAGCGACACCGGCAAGGAGGCCAACGGCAGCTATACCGATTTCTACGTATACGGCTTCAACGAGAGCAGCACCGACACTAAAGGTCCGGATATCGAGGCCTTCTACGTAAACAGCCCGCACTTGGGCGACGGAGCACTGGTGCCGTCCAACATGATAGTATTTGCAAGGCTACGAGACGAGTCGGGCATCAACGTGTCGGAGTCGGGCATAGGACATTCGCTGACACTCTGTATTGACGGCAAAGATTACATAGACGGGTTAGGGGCATACTACACACAAGATGTGAAAGACCCGAACCTCGGCACGATAACCTTCCCGCTCAACGATGTGCAGCCCGGGCGACACACCCTCACGCTCACAGCATGGGACAATGCCAACAACGTGTCGAAAGCAGAGGTCAACATACAGGTGGGTGCATCGCTCGAGCCGCAGATACTCGACATCACAGCAAGCCAGAACATGGCCACCGCGTCGGTCGACTTCCTTATCTCGATAGACCGTCCCAACTCATCGATGGAGTGCAAGGTGTCGATATTCGACCTCAACGGTCGCCGCATCCGTGACTTGGAAGAGACCTTGGTGTCAGACATGGAGAGTATGCTCAGCACCACGTGGGACCTTTGCGACGACGGAGGCAACCGGGTGCCACGCGGCATCTACATCTATCGTGCCACACTCGAGACACCCGACGGAATGTATTCATCAAAGTCAAAGAAACTTGCCGTGTCGGCCGCCCAGACAGCACAATGAATCCGCTTCACAACATCATCTTGCCGGAGCCGACGCTGAGACGTCTGCCCTGGTATCTGGCTTATGTCGAAATATTGCGCGGCAAAAAAGTGCGTCACGTCTCTTCAACGCGCATATCGAGGGCACTCAGTGTAGATGCGTCGCAGATAGCTAAAGACCTGTCGTTCTTAGGAGTGAAAGGGCGCACACGCATCGGCTATGAGGTAGATGCACTGGCCACCGCGCTGAGCGACTTCCTCGGGTTCTCGCATAGCCATAAGGCTTATGTGATCGGAGCCGGCAGCCTCGGATTGGCATTGATACGCGACTCCGGTCTATCTAACTACGGACTTGAGATAGTGGCAGGCTTCGATGTGAACCACTCGATAATAGGCCATCGCGAAGAGGGTGTAGAGATCATGCACATAGACCGCATCTACGAGACCATGGCCACCAATCCGGCCGAAATCGCGATATTGACCGTACCTGCCGAAGTGGCACAGGAATCCGCTGACATCGCCGTAGGCGCCGGCATCAAGGCAATATGGAATTTCACCCCTTACCGCGTCAAGGTGGCAGAGGGGGTAGTCATGGCCAACACCTCTATTTATGCGCATCTCGCGTTAATTTACACCCGACTTCACACACTTGGAAACGACAATCTATGAAGATTTTCACATTCATACGTACATATTCGGCCTCCGGAATGTCTGAGGTGTCGCCGCTGTCGGCGCGGACCGACTGCAATGCAGGCAGCCATGAGACATATTACACAATGCAGGAATCAACAGTGCTACGCAGCGGCAACCCATTTTTCGTGCCGGACTTTGACACGGAATTCCGCGCCTATCCCAGCCTCTGCCTGCGCATAGGGCGTCTCGGCAAAGGGATTGCACCGAGATTCGCACACCGCTATTTCGAATCATGGACAATGGGAGTGGCAGTGATTGCCACCGACACGCTCAAGCGGCTGCGAGAGCAGGGAGAACCATGGTCGGCGGCAGTTTCGTTCGACAGAAGTTGCTGGCTTGGCAATTTGCAGCCGATTGATACGTTATTAGAATATGACACATTCGAAGTGGAATGTGGAGAAACCCGCCTCACCTATGATGTGAGCAAAATCACCCCGGCTAAGGAAGAGCTGATTTCAATCTTAAGCCGCGACAACACCCTGAAAAACGGCGACCTGATACTCGCTGCACTTGACCCACGGGGCGTTACCCTGACCCCGGGTCAACATCTGAAGATTTCAAGCAAAACAAAAGGTATAGAACTGACAGACATCAAAATAAGATGAAAAAATATCCTATAGTCCTGACTACTGTCCTGACACTCGGCATGGCAATTGGCATGACATTCGACTCGCATGCTGCCAAGGAAGTGCTGACCAATTACCAATTCGGCAAAACCAATCCCCTCGCCACCGGCAAATGGGTAAAGATATCGATAGAGGGTTCCGGCATATATGAAATATCATATGCTGAGCTCCGCGAGATGGGTTTCTCAGACCCGTCGAAAGTTGCCGTATATGGTCTCGGCGGCTTGAAGCGCAATATCAACTTCTTGAGAAGCAACGGCGACCGCCTGCTTGAAGATGAGATAAAGAGCGTGCCTGTGATGCACAGTAATGACAAGCTGCTCTTCTACGGACTGGGAGACCGCAAGGTTACATATTACAACGAATACCAAGGCACCATACAGCGACCCGGCTTTATCCGGGAGTCGCTCAACACCTCGAGCTTCGAAACGTATTATATGCTGACCGACTCACATCCCATGGCAACACCGGCGCAAGGGCCGAAAGCCGAGTCTTCAGCCACATTGATTGACAATGTATACGGGTGCATATATCACGAGGTGGACCTGGTGAACGGTCTGCACGAGTCAGGCGACTTATGGTGGGGAGAGGATGTATATTACGGTGCGCCCTATATCACCACCGTCAGTGCGCCCTATGTGAAAGATGACTCCAGGGTCTCTTTCTATTGCGACTACGCGGTGACAGCCACCCAAGTGGATGGCACATTCACCATAAATCTCAATAAGAACGCGTTCTCGAATTCAATCAACAAGAACAGGGCCGAAATCAATTCGATGTACAGCCATTCCACGCGCAACAAGCTGAACATTGACCCCGACACCCACATAGGCACAGCCAACCTGGAATTTTCAGTGCAAGGCAATTACGGTCTTTGGGGATTTAACATCGGCATAGACAATTGGATACTGGCATACGACTCATCGTTAGGGCTTATCGACGATGACCCCGGATTCACACAGTTCACCGCCGGCTTCAACGGGGCCTCCACCGGGCTGTGGAAACATCCGGCACCAAAGGATGCAGTGGTATGGGATATCACATATCCGGCCAACCCAATTTCGCTGAATATTGAAGATGGCTACTTCTACAACGACCGCGCGGGAGCCGGCAGCCTCGTGACCTTTGACCCACAGGCCATGCAGAAGCGCATCAATCCGGGCTATGAGGAAGTGGCCAACCAGGACCTGCACAAGATGCAGGATACACCCTACGACATGATAATCTTCACCGTGCCTTACATGCGCAAGTATGCGGAGCGTATAGCCGAACTTCACAAGCAATATGACGGTATGAATGTGGCAGTATTGACCAACGAGGAGATTTTCAACGAGTTCAACGCAGGCACTCCGGAGCCTACCTGCTACCGTATGATCACAAAGATGCTTTACCAGCATCCGGAGCGGAGACTCAAGAACGTGCTCTTCTTAGGGCCGATATATGCAGACTACCGCAACATACGTCAGGTGTCTGACCGCCCGGAGGGCTTAATTGCATATCAGGACAACCTGACGGACCTCAGCACAGTCTCCAACCTCGCGATGGACTACTACGGCATATTGACCGACAACCTTATGTCGGTGATACGCATAGACTCCGCCCCGATATCAGTGGGTGTAGGACTTCTGCCTATCAGCACGGATATGGAGGGAGAGATAGCTGTAGCCAAGATAAGGGCATACTTGGAGAAAGAGGACTTTTCAAGCACTGTCAACAGCACATACAGCATCAGCTGCGAAGGAGATGACCATCTGCATGAGAAGCAGGCCATCGGATTTGGCGAGACCATAAACCAGATTGTGAGCAACAACCTGAAAAGCAAGTTTGCCCACGAGACCCTCTGGACCGAGCCACTTGACCCATCGCAGACAACATCGCGCATACAGGATGCCATGCGCCGTGGCAAATCGATAATATATTATTACGGTCATGCCAACACATCGGGATTCACCGGTTTAGGCACATTCGACTCGATGACAGCCGGCAACAAAGAACTCGGTTTCATATACTACGGCGGCTGTGACCTCAGCAAGATAGACATGGGTGAGAGCGGAAGCGGCGATTCGGGAGTTACCCGCACCAAGAATGGATTTATCGGCATACTCGCATCCACTCGCACAGCAATGTCCAACCATAACGAGTCGCTTGGCAACAACCTGCTCAACTCCATGTTCTTCGGACGTGATGACAAATGGCTCAAATCCACTCCAACGATCGGTGAGGTGTTGTCGCGTGCCAAGGAGAACACCACCAACAATTCGGAGGTCAGCTTCGTGTATGTAGGCGATCCGGCACTGCGTGTGCCTGTGGCATTGACATCGGTGCGCATCGACGATATCGATGGTTCATACCGTTCGGGAGAAGTTGTGACCGTAAGCGGCACTGTGACTGATCGTACCGGTGAAGCACTTACCGACTACAACGGATTCGTGACAGTAACCCTTATGGAACCGGCACGTATGGTGGTAACACCGCAGCCCACCAACCCTAAAGACAGCAAGATGCCTGACTACGAAATCAACGACCTGCCGATACTTGCAGTGAAAGGGTTTGTAAAGGATGGCCGTTTCAGTGTCAAATTACCGCTTCCCGAAAGTGTGGACGCCTATCTCTCCGATGCAGACACAAGAGTGAAAATGCCCGTATACGTCGGCACATGGGATAATATGAAGAAACTTGGCGGCACAGGCACAGGCGAGTTCGCTATGGCCTTATACAATGCCACCGAACCTGACGATGCTGAAAAAGATGAGACTGCACCGGTGCTGACTCTCAGCTATGACAACATGCTCGGCGTCCTGACAGCAGAAGCGAGCGACGATGTGGCAATGCTCCCGGGCATAGGCGCAGGCACAGGCATGAAGCTGACGGTGGATGGCACAGATATTTCACTCCCCCATGAATATAGTGCAGACGACGCAGTGTCGCAATTCAGCGGTTATGTCAACGTGGCCTACCTCAGCAACGGCAAACACACAGCGGTGCTCAGCGCCACCGACCTCTGCGGCAATACATCCCAAAAGATATTGGAGTTCACAGTAGCCGAACCGGCAGCACTCAAGCTCTATGCCGAAACAGAAATCGCCCCCGGCGAGATAACCTTGTCGTTGCGCGGCATCAATGCCTCAATGACATATGAGCTTTACATAGCCGACATCAACGGCAACCTGGTGTCAACGCAACAAGTCAACGGCACCTCGGTGACAATCGACACCACAGAGCTTACACACGGCGTATACAAGGCATGGGCACACCACCCATCGGCAATGGGACGCAAATCAAAATCAAACGAAGTAGAATTTACGGTCATATAAATGAAACTGAAAACACTCACAGCGGCCTGTGGACTCACGCTCTGCGCAGGATTTGCATATGCGAAGAACGACATCAAGGATAACGAGTTCAACCCGGTCAATACCGGTGTGACAACGCTGAGCATCGTGCCCGATGCGCGAGGCAGCGCACTTGGTAACCTTGGTGCCGCCACCGACCCCGATATGAACTCACAGTTCTGGAACCCTTCGAAATATGCATTCGCATATTCCACAGGCGGACTGTCGCTATCATACACACCATGGCTCCGCAAGATCGTCAACGACATCTTCCTGGCCAACCTCGCCGGCTACTGGAAACTCGGCAGCGGTGACAACCAAGCTATCTCAGCCTCGTTCAGATACTTCTCGCTTGGTGAGGTAACAACAAGCCAGAACGGTAACGACGTGAATGCGCAGACCATAAATCCTTATGAATTTGCATTCGATGTGGGCTACTCCCGCAAACTGTCGGAGAAATTCTCGATGGGTGTAGTGCTCCGTTACATACTCTCTGACCTTTCGTACCAGGATACCAACACAGGTGAGCAGTTCAAGGCAGCTCACGCATTCAGTGTGGACCTTTCCGGCTATTACACCACATTCCCGATGATAGGCCGTAATGAATGCCAATTCTCCTGGGGTTTCGACATTTCCAACATCGGTACGAAAGTGAGCAACGACAACGGCGTGACCAACTCCTTTTTGCCCACCAACCTGCGACTTGGCATGAACTTCATGTTTCCCGTGGCTGACTACCACACAGTAGGTATAGGCCTAGACCTTAACAAGCTTCTTGTGCCGACCAAGCCCCGTCAGAAAGACTATGACATGGAGACACAGGAAGGTCAGGACGCATACTGGGAAGCATACGACAAATGGAACTCCATGTCGCCGATCACCGGTATCTTCAAGAGCTTCAGCGACGCCCCCGGCGGATTCAAGGAGGAACTTCAGGAGATACAGTTCTCATTAGGTGCGGAGTATAACTACAACCAGCAATTCTTCTTGCGACTCGGTTACAACTACGAGCATCCCAACAAGGGAGGCCGTTCATATTTCGGTTTCGGAGCAGGCTTCTCGCTCAATGTGGTGCAGCTCGATGCCTCCTACATGCTGGCTACTGCACAGAATTCACCTCTCGACCAGACATTGCGCTTCACCTTGACCTTCGACATGGATGGACTGCGCGACCTGATCGGCAAACGTCGTAAATAACCAAAGAAACATCATCATGACATAACGACATGATGACAAAAAAAGAAAAAGATGCGAATAGGACAAGGCTATGACGTGCACAAGCTTGTGGAGGGCCGCGAACTCTGGCTCTGCGGAGTGAAGATAGACCACCGGCTCGGGCTGTTAGGCCATAGTGATGCAGATGTGGCGACCCATGCACTATGCGACGCGCTTCTCGGCGCACTGGCCCTCGGCGACATCGGAAAGCATTTTCCCGACACCGACCCGCGCTACAAGGGGATATCGAGCATGAAGCTGCTTCTGCACGTGATGCAACTTGTGCGCGAGCATCGCCATGAACTCGGCAACGCCGACATAACCATAATGGCCCAACAACCCAAATTGGCTCCCCACATAGAGGATATGCGCCGCGTCCTTGCCGATACCATCGGCACCGACATAGCCAATATATCGGTAAAGGCCACCACCACTGAACGGCTCGGCTTCGAAGGTCGCGAGGAGGGAATCAGCGCTTCAGCCGTGGTGCTTCTCAAGGAAAATAAATAAATCTTCGGTGGAGCACAAGGAGATGGAATAAAGAAGATGAGATGCTATATCCGGTTATAGTATTGTTATTGATAGCCATATCGGCGGTGTGGGGATTCCGCCGCGGACTGGCAAGACAGACGCCTGCCGTAATCGGCACGGCGTTTGGCATTATATGCACCCATATACTCACACCGGGACTCAACGAGGTGATGCAGGGGGCATTCACTATGGTGCACGGGCATCCTGAAGAGAAATTTGTATACGACACCATCTCGTCGGCCATAATCTTCATCAGCATCTATCTGATATTCCGCACAGTCACATTTTTCCTGGCCAACGTATTCAATATGGAGAACAGCACCATACTCGACAACCTCGGGGGGGCGCTGTTCGCACTGTTCAAGAATATGCTCATTCTCTCCATAATACTCAATCTCATAGTGGCGCTCAACATCAAGTCGAGCCTGCTGCGCACGGCACGTTCGAGCGACGGCAACACCGTGTTTGAGGTTATGATGCTCTCCCCCGCTGTGCTTGGAGGTGAGGATGTGGAAGACTTATTCCACAAGGTGCAGCTTGAAGAGGCCAAGAAAATCAGCATTAACGAAAATAAAAACACGGCCATACGTGTTAACAATATAGAATTTTATAAAATTTAGAATTTATATTACCATGTTAAAGATAGAAGACCTTCACGCTGAAATCAACGGGCGTGAGATATTGCGAGGCATCAACCTGGAGATAAAGCCGGGCGAAGTGCATGCCATAATGGGGCCTAACGGTTCGGGTAAGTCCACACTCTCTATGGTGCTTGCCGGCAATCCGGCTTACACACCTACGGGTGGCAGCGTGAGCTTCAACGGCAAGGACCTGCTGGCAATGCCCCCCGAAGTCAGGAGTCATGAAGGTCTCTTCTTGGGATTCCAATATCCGGTGGAGATACCCGGTGTGTCTATGGTCAACTTCATGCGTGCCGCCATCAATGCAAAGCGCGAATATTTCGGGCAGCAACCTATGACCGCCACAGAGTTTCTGAAGATGATGCGCGAGAAACGCGCAGTGGTGGAACTCGATAACAAGCTTGCATCACGCTCTGTCAACGAAGGTTTTTCAGGCGGCGAGAAGAAACGCAACGAGATTTTCCAGATGGCAGTGCTCGAGCCGAAGCTCTCTATACTCGATGAGACAGACTCAGGACTCGACATCGATGCCCTTCGCGTGGTGGCAGAGGGTGTCAACAAGCTTAAGACAGACAACAATGCCACTATCGTAATCACCCACTACCAGCGTCTTCTCGACTATATCAAGCCCGACTTCGTGCATATTCTCTACAAAGGGAAAATCGTGCGCACCGGAGGCCCCGAGCTGGCCCTCGAGCTTGAGGAACGTGGCTACGACTGGATCAAGGAAGAAAATAAATAAGAGATGGGAGCGATAGACCAATATATAGAACTCTTCAACACGAGCCGCGATACGATTGACTCCAACAGTGCAGGGCCAATCAACGCATTGCGTGAAGAGGCAGCCCGACTGCTTGGCGGCATGAAACTGCCGCGCAGAGGAGATGAGAACTATGCCAACATAGACATGGAGGAGATGCTTACGCCCGACTTCGGACTGAAACTCGACTCTCCCGACCTCAAGGTAAATACCGACGCGTTCGGCAAACTGCCCGAAGGTGTGGAAGTGGGGAGTCTGCGTGCATTTGCCCGTAAGCATCCCGAACAGGTAGCTGCATATTACGGCAAGATAGCCGACGCTGCAAATCCTATAGTGGCATTGGACAATCTGCTTGTGCAGGATGGTCTCTATCTGCATGTGAAATCGGGGGTTAAACTGCAACGGCCGCTTCAACTCATCAACCTTCTGGAGAATACACAACCGGAGATGGCCGTGCGCCGTGTACTCGTGGTGATAGAGGATGATGCCGAGTGCAAATTGCTCGTGTGCGACCACTCTCACCGCGATGATGTGAGCCTGCTTGAACTGGAGACGGTGGAAATCAGTCTGGGTCAACGGGCACGCTTCGATTATTACCATATAGAGGAGTCGACCGAGACCACCTCACGCCTGTCGGCGCTCTACGCCCGCCAGGCTGCTTATTCGCAGCTGAACATCGACGGGGTGACACTCTACAACGGACGCACACGCAACGAATATCACTGCACCTTCGAAGGCGAGGAATCAACCCTGCGCCTCTATGGCATGGGCATTGAGGATGGCGACCGTCATCTCTCCACTTACTCCCACATAAGCCATAATGTGGCCCGCTGCAAGAGTGACGAGCTTTTCAAATATACCGTTGACGACCGTGCGAGCGGAGAGTTTACCGGCCGCATATATGTGGCACCGGGTGCTGTCAAAACCGAAGCTTTTCAGGCTAACCGCAATCTTGTCGGCTCATCAGAAGCGAAGATGTACTCACGTCCGCAGCTTGAGATTTACAACGACGACGTGAAATGCTCGCATGGCTGTGCCATAGGTCAACTTGACGCAATGCAGCTCTTCTATATGCGCACACGCGGACTCTCGGAGGCGGAGGCGAAACTGCTCTTGCGCCAGGCATTCATGGCCGATGTGATTGCCGGCATAGATGCACCGGCAATACGCGACCGACTTCACCTGCTCATCGAACACCGCTTCTCCGGCCTCGCATCGAAATGCGACGCCTGCGGTGAATTAGGAGTTAGGAATTAGGTCCTTAAAGTCCTTAAAGTCCTTAAAGTCTTTAAAGTCCTTAACGACCTTAACGACCTTTTGGGGTAAATTGTTATTTCTATTATGATAGAGGATAGTATTCGCGAGGAGTTTCCCATATTGGGGCGAGAGGTGAACGGCAAGCCGCTCATCTATCTCGACAATGTAGCTACTTCTCAGACACCACGGGTGGTTGTGGAGGAAATTGCCCGGCTGTATGGCACCTCCAAGGCCAATGTGCACCGTGGAGTGCATACCCTCTCGCAAGAGGCCACAGAGCTTCAGGAGGAGTGCCGCAGACGCGTGCAGCGTCATATCAACGCCGAGAGCCATGAGGAGATAATCTTCACCCGCGGCACCACCGAGGCCATAAATCTCGTGGCCTCATCTTACGGACAGCGGTTCAGGGATGGCGACGAGATTATCCTGACTGTCATGGAGCATCATGCCAACATTGTGCCATGGCAGCTGATAGGCAACCATGCCGATGTGAAAATAAGGGTGGTCGACATAAATGAGCGCGGAGAGCTGGACTTGGAGCAATATCGCTCCCTCTTCAACGAGCGCACCGTGATGGCGGCATTCTGCCATGTCAGCAATGTGCTCGGCACCCAGAATCCGGTGAAGGATATGATTGCCACCGCCCATGCGCATGGGGTGCCGGTGCTCGTGGACGGCGCACAGGCCTCCCCTCACCTGCGCATCGATGTGCGCGATCTTGACTGCGACTTCTACGTATTCTCGGCTCATAAGATGTACGGTCCCACCGGCGTGGGCGTGCTTTACGGACGCAAACGCCTGCTCGAGGAGATGCCTCCATATCAGGGAGGCGGCGAGATGATCAAGCATGTCACATTTGAGAAGACCACCTATGCCGAACTCCCTTTCAAGTTTGAGGCCGGCACTCCCGACTTCATCGGCATTGCAGCCTTTGCCAAGGCATTTGACTTCTTAGACCGTATCGGCCTCGAGAACATCGAAGCTCATGAGCTGGAACTCTTGCGCTACACCACCTCTCTTCTCACGGAGCTTGAAGGGGTGCATATCTACGGCACAGCACCCGGCAAAGGGCCGGTGATATCGTTCAACGTCGGCAACGCACACAATTATGACGTGGGCCTGCTGCTTGACCGGCTCGGCGTGGCCGTGCGCACCGGACATCATTGCGCACAACCGCTCATGGAACGTCTCGGCGTGCCGGGCACCGTAAGGGCCGGCTTCGCAGTATACAATACCAAAGAAGAGTGCGACAGCTTTGTTGCAGCTCTCAAACGTATCATGCCGATGCTGATGTGACAGCATATAGTTTTAACAAGTCCACTTAAGTAATGAGTCATTTTAAATTTAAATTTGATTTGTGCTTATTTTTGTCAGAT
>CAJUIJ010000041.1 GCA_910586175.1 uncultured Muribaculaceae bacterium
ATATAATCTCGACCTTGAGTCGGGAGTTATGACCGTAGACTATGACAAGCTTACGACTAATGATGATGCGTTTGACGCCTTCTTCTGCGTGAAACAGGACTTCACCGCCACCGCCAACATGACCGCGCAGACTGTGACACTCACACGTCCGTTTGCACAAATCAATATCGCTACTGCCGACCTTGGCCAGGCTAAAGAAGCCGGTGTTAATCCGCAGAACTCTGTCGTGACAGTGGTGCCTGCATACACTACGCTAAACCTGCTCACCGGCGCAGCCTCTGACCAGACTGAGGTGGCTGTGACATATGCTGCCGGTAATATCGCTGCCGGAGAGACTGTGACTGTCAACAATACTGTTTACGACAATCTTGCAATGGCATATGTGCTGGCAGCTGAAACTTCTGAACTTTTCCAGAGCGTGGGTATGACACTCAGCTCTAAAACCAGTACAGATGCGACTGCCGCAATGCAAAAGAGTTATCCCAATGTGCCCTATAAACGAAACTTCCGCACAAATATCGTGGGTAACCTTTTGACTTCCAACTCTGACTGGAATGTTATCATCGACAACGAGTTTGGCGGTAGTCTTTGGACCGGAGACTCAAAAGACCCGACGGCAGATGCAGAGGGTGTGTATCACATCAAGACTGCTGCCGACCTTGCCGGTCTCGCCAAGATTATAAACGCCGGCGACGATTTCTTAGGTAAGACTGTTGTGCTCGACAATGATATCGACCTTAACAATATGGCTTGGACTCCTATAGGCAAATCCGGTCAAACTCCTTTCCGTGGTAATTTTGATGGTCAGAATCATACTGTATATAATCTTAATGTTGACAATTTTGAATTTGCCGGCTTGTTTGGAGCAGTTTACAGTGGCATTAACACAAGTGGTGGAATAGTGCCCGATGCTTACTTCAAGAATCTTAAGGTGGTTAATGCGAAAGTTCGTGGTGCTCATTTCGCCGGTGCAATCGCCGGTAGCTTGTGCTCATGGTGGAGCGAAATTACTGATAATTCCGCTGAAAATGTAGAAGTCATCGCCTATAAGCAAGATGGTGAGGATGGCAACAAGATAGGTGGCTTGTTCGGTTATGTGCAACTTAGCTGCAACGTGATAACAGGTAATACGCTTACCAATGCCAGCGTATATGGCGGTCGTGACACAGGAGGCTTCACCGGTGCCCTCGCATATGGCCAAGGTAGTGTGATGACTGACAGGCCTAAGGCTATTATAGAGAACAATACCCTCACCGACGTGACTGTATATAAGCTTAAAGGTTTGTCAATCTTAGGAAACAACTTCGGAGAGTTCATAGGTCGTGACCTCGCTAAATCTCACGACTGCTATGTGATGCAGAACAATACCTTGACAAATGTTAAGCTTGCCACTGCTCTTGTGCCCGGAGTTGATATAGATGCTGACGGCAATTATGCAATCAGCACGGCTGAAGGTCTCGCAGCGTTTGCCGATCAGGTGAATACAGGAGCTGACACTTTCAAAGGGAAGACTGTAACGCTCACAGCTGATATTGACCTCAACAATCAGCTATGGACACCCATAGGTCTTAATGCAGACGTGGCAGCCAAGAAGTTTCAGGGCACATTTGACGGTCAAGGACACACTATCTCCAACCTGCGTGTTGTCACCCCCGCTGCTTATACCGCTGCAGGCTTCTTCGGTGCGCTTAATGGAACTGCCAAGAATTTCACAATTGATGGCGCATATATAGAACACATTTCAGCTACAGGAAGCAACGGCCTTACTGACAATGGAGTTGCTGTTGTGGCAGGTTCTATCTATAATTTCGGCACAATATCGGGTGTAACGGTCAACAATGCCACTGTAAAGGGTAACCGCTACACTGCCGGTATCGCCGGCTATGTATATGGCAACATCACTGACTGCACCGTAACCGACTCCAACATCATATGTACGCCCGACAATCTCACCGGCTCGTGGGACAACGGAGACAAATGCGGTGGTATAGGCGGTTACATGGGTGAGGAACAGGGCATGTTTACCGGTAATGTGGTGAGCGGTTGCCAAATTTCGGCATATCGTGATGCCGGTGGCCTCGCAGGTTGCTACAACCAAGATACTCCCGATAAAGTGAAAGACAATAAGGTGTCGAACACGATAGTTACGGTCAACAACACCAACAACTACAAAAACTACACAACAAATGCGGCCTACAACGTAAAAGCACTCATAGGGCGCACATCGATAGCAACGCTCGATGCATCCAACACAGCAATCGACGTAACTCTCAACCTCCCATTCTGATAAAAAGGAAAGGCGATTTTCAAATCGCCATAAAAACAGGAGCGGTGATTCTGAAATCACCGCTCCATTTTTCTCTTTGCCATATTTTAGTTATCTTTGTGTGGAAAAACCGTTGGGATTATGCTTGAGCTTCATAGTGCGTCTGCCGGGTCGGGTAAGACCTATACGTTGGCAAAGAAATATATATGGTATCTGCTTACTGTTTCGTCGGAAGACCTGCCGCGTGTCACGCGTTTGCGCACGGTGCCGGAGTTGACCGACTCTGCCCGCCACATCCTTGCCATGACCTTTACCAATAAGGCCACTGCCGAGATGCAGCAACGCATTCTGCTCCGCCTCTTTGAACTCGCTGAAGTGCCGGCTTCAATATCAGGTGTCGGCAATCAAATGCGCCTTTGCGGTCCTGACTATCTTGAGGATTTCGTAAAGGACCTGGCAGGTGCAACACGCATTTGCGATGTGGAGGCTCCGCTCATAACGGCCTCTAAGATAGCCACGCTTGCCGGCAAAGCTCTTGCACTGCTGCTTGAGAACTATTCCGACTTCAAGGTCTCGACAATCGACTCTTTCTTTCAGCTTGTGTTGCGTACACTCGCATATGAGACCGATCATAACGACAACTATCAGGTGGAACTTGATTCAGAATTTCTGTCGCAAATGGCCGTGGACGGCACTTTGGAGGAAATAGATTCAAACACCCGTGATGCCGACACACCATATTGGGTAAGAAAACTGATAGCACGCTCAGGCAAAGGATGGAACATATTCCAGCGAAAGCTAAACAAGGGCTTCGGCTCTTCTCCATACAAGGATTTTGTGCAGTCAGTGAGCCGTCTCGAGAATGAGGACTATAAGCTGCGGCGTAAAGTGGTGGAGCATTATCTCGGTTCAAACCCTGACCTCCGCTCTCTATATTCGCAATTGGAGGAATATTTCGAACAGCCCGTAAATCAAACTGCCCAACGTCTTTCTGAAGCTGCCGGTCAAGCTTTCTCGCTATTGCCCGCCGAGATGCTCCAACCCGGCATCAAGAGCATTGACGTGAAGGGCTTGGTAAACCGTCTGCGTGCCCTGAAGCAAGGTGCAATGCCGGTGTCGGCCAAGGATATAAAGGATTATCCGGTGCATATATCTGCCGAGAGACTCGAGAAAAATTCAATAAGCAAACTGCTTAGTCAGAGTAACGTTAATGTTGCGGCTCTTTCGGAGGCAATGGCGGTTTGTGCAGATTTGCTCGACAAGTTTCTAACCCTGATTCAAGATGAGGATTACCGGCTTTGGCATATATATGCGGAGAATCTTCCTTATTTTGCACTTTTCGGTATAGTGGGGCGCAAGAGGCGGGATTATCTTGAGGAAACAGGTTCGGTGGAGCTTTCGGAGACGGCCTTCATACTTCATGACATCATAGACGACAGTGACACTCCTTTTGTATACGAAAGGCTTGGCTCCACACTTAATCATTTTCTGATTGATGAGTTTCAGGATACCTCCCGTCTGCAATGGGAGAATATGCGTCCGCTGCTTCAGGAGAGTCTCTCGCGCAACAATGATAACCTTATAATCGGCGATGCGAAGCAGAGCATATACCGCTTCCGCAACGCTGACCCTTCGATTATAACGACCAAGGTGCCGCGTGATTTCAGCCGCGACATAATGATGCGTGGCAATGCTCCCGGTGAGAACACCAACTACCGCAGTGCATTGCATGTGGTGCAGTTCAACAATTCATTTTTCGAATATGCAGCCCGCCGTCTCGATGCTGTGTCGGATGCAGCCGGCAGAGATAATCTCAGTTTCTGTCAGCTATATGCAAATGTGGTGCAGCAACCCCATAAGCGCAAGAATGAAGGATATGTGGAGGTGAGCGTGACCGACGATTCTGACGAAGTGTTCATGCGCAACAGCCTTGACAGACTCCCGCTCTTGGTTCGCGATATGCTCGATCGAGGCTATCACCAGCGAGACATATGTATACTCGTGGCTAAGAATGCCGAGGCTGAGGCAGTTGTGAAGGCATTCGCCGACTTCAAGGAGCCGGAAGGTATGGTGCATCGCGATTTGCGAGTGGAGAGCGAGCAGTCGCTCAAGGTGGAGTCATCGCAGGCTGTACGGACTATCGTCAGTGTGCTCGAAAGTATGGCTAAAGGTTTTGCTCCCAAAAATGCAAACATAGATGATGTGCAATCTGATGCCTCGGATGTATCCGATACAGTTGAAGTTCCCGAAGCGGCAGATTCGCCCGATACAACGAAGCAGGCCTCTGAGAGCGTATATTGGAGTGATGTGGCCACTGCGTTCAAGCTCTTCGAACTTCAGCATCCGGAAGGAAGCATGGCCGAGAAACTTGACCGTTTTCTCGAATCGGGTACAGGATCGGATGCAGTGACCGAAATTCTCGACAAGATGCCCTCTCTATCTATCCCTGCAATAGTGGAAGGTGTCAATGCTTGTTTCCTGCCTGAATCTGTCCGCATGGCCGATGCTGCATATATCGCTGCTTTTCAAGATCAGGTGCTTGAATATTGCGAGCATCGAAGCACAGACATCGGCTCTTTCCTGAAATGGTGGGATCGACGGCGCATCACCGCTTCCATAACTCCGGCCGAAGACTCCGATGCTGTGCATGTAATGACAATACATAAGTCGAAAGGCCTTGAGTTCGGTTGTGTTATCCTCCCTTTTGTAAACTGGGAGACGGCCGATGCCAAGGGTGGGTCTTCTCGTTCGGAATGGAGATGGGTGGAACCGGTATTCAGCGACAAGGTGCCGATAGCGATGCCTCCCTTGTTGCCGGTCAACACCAATGCCGGTCTCGAAGCTACTCCACATGAGGGTCTGCTTTGGGAATATTACGATATGGCGAGAATGGATACGGTCAACAAGGCATACGTGGCCTTCACACGTGCTTCACGTGAGCTTTACATCATGGCTCGTGCCAACGCCAAGCTGGCCGGTGGTGCATCCACGAAAAAGAGTACCGGTGATGCACCTGTATATCCATCGGTAGGCAATATGTTGGCCGATTTTGTGTCGGGAGGTTTAGATTGCCGTGAAGAATCTGATATTGCACGTCTCGAACCGGCTGATGTAGATTGCACCCGCGAGTCTGAAACCAGAGAGAAAGTCGTGAAAAATGGCATACGCAAAAGTGAGGTGACCACCGTCATGGCGAGCATCGGTGTGCGTCAGGAGTGTGTGTGCAAAGATGTTTCCGATAATAAGGAGGGGAGAGCGGTTGCCATAGATGGATATATCTCTTACATGCCCTCCGACAATTTGCTCGTTTGCAGAGAGGAAGGCAACATAGCCGATGAAGAGGATACAGACCCAAGGTCGGAGGGTAATCTGAAGCATGCCGTGCTTGAGAATGTGTTTCACATTGACGACCTGCATGAAGCTGTGAGAAAACTATGGTTGCAGGGACTCGTGTCGCGTGTGGCAGCCTCGAAGATTGAGGATGACTTAAGCGAAAAACTTCACGAAGAGGAAGTGGCGCGTTGGTTTGACGGCACGGGAAAAGTCTATAACGAAAGGAATATAGTGGGAGGCAGAGGAGGCAAGCTGATGCGTCCCGACAGAATCGTAGTCTATGCTGACGGTCATGCCGAGGTGATCGATTATAAATTTGGTGCCATTGATGAGTCCGGTAAACACAAACGGCAGGTTAGTAAATATGTAAAGGCTCTTGAGGAGTCAGGATTATTTCAGCGTGTTGACGGTTATCTATGGTATCTCAATATGTCCGCCATTGTGCCGGTAGTCACAGGTTAGCGTCAAGAATTTTCTTTAATCTCGATGTGTAGCCCTAATGGCTCCAGAAGTCTTGATACTGTCTTTATCGATGGATTTGCGTAATTGCCCTCGATCGATTTTATCATTCTGACGCTTACAGATGACATGTCGGCCAGAGTCTGTTGTGTAAGTCGCAATTCCTGACGGCGTTTCCTGATTTCTTGTCCGATATCCATTGTTAATTTCGTTTGAGAATAGATTCTGTTTTTGTTCCTTTTCGGTTAGCCTTTCTATCTGTTTTTCTTGATTGGGTGTTCGCTTGAATCATACTGTCACCGCCCTGTTGTCAAGAAGTTCCATTTTTTTTTGTTTGAATTACAAAAATTTAGTTATTCTAAAACTTGTGTAAAAGTAATCTGGGGCAATATTAAGACTTATTTAGACAAACTTGCATTCGTTAACAATTGACTGCAAGATAATCGCAGTTAAAGCAGCTAATTTTGCAGCGTACTAAGAGCCCGTCTCATAAAAACAAAGTCATGAAAAAATTTGAAAATCTAATCTGCAAAGTGAAAGCGAATCTCGGTGTAATCTCAATCTATCTGATTGGCATGACGGTAGTTGCCTTGCAGCTACGAAGCTTGATGTAGCTTAGGCCTCATCTCTCAAAAAATGGTAGTCACTGGGGCCTCAGAGCTGTTTGCCAAACTTCGCAGACTGTGGGCTGAAAGCGATTGTCACAGTGCATCCCTCTGATTCGTAGGTGTATAGTTCGAGTGGCTCTTCGGTACCGGCAATCTCATCCATAACCAGTGTTGCGTGGCCGAGAGAGTTAAGTTGCGGCATCTTGTCGATGCGAATCTGTGTGCGCAGGTCAAGACCGGCTTGCATGGCGGCTTTATAGGCAGCCTCTTTCACGGTCCAGGCTATGATATTGGCTTTCACGTCGTCGGCCGGTATCATAGCCAGTTCGGATTCTGAGAGGAAACGTTCGCGAAGCTTAATCACTTGCTCACGGTCGCTTCGCTCCGCGTCTATGCCGAGACATGCACGGCGGCTGAATTCGCTTAGCTCCACCTCTGGCGTGGGAGGTAACGTAGCCACTACATAGAGTCCGGCGCAATGGCTTATCGAGATGCGGTTTTCCTCGCCATACAGAAACGGTGCACCGTCAGCAAAGTGTCCGATCTCGCGATATGCCTCACGTCCGTTCTCACAATATATCTGACGGGCCATTTCTTCCCATACACGTCCTGTGTAGTGACAACCGCCACATATTTCCTCCACCTTTATGCCGACAGGTGTTTTGTGTCGCCAATATACAAATTCCTCTTCCACAGTTATCAGAATTTTAAATTCTAAATTTTCAATTTTACTTTGACCTTGACGATACGGTGACGTTCCATCTGGATTACCCGCATTTGCAGGGGGCCGCGCTCAAATGTCTCCTTGGTCTGCGGGAAGTCTCCCTTTATCTCAAGCAGGAGTCCGGCTAATGTCTCGGCTTCGCCTATGTCGCCAAGCTGCTCCTCCTCTATGTCGAGCACTCGGCAGAGATCCGGTATCGGCACCTTGGCCTCAAATATATATGTGTCGGCATCTACCTTGTGATAAAGCTTGTCGGTGTCATCATATTCGTCATCAATTTCACCGACTATCTCCTCTATGATATCTTCGAGAGTCACGATACCTTGCGTTGCGCCATATTCATCGATCACGATGGCTATATGTATCTTGCGTTTGCGGAAATCCTCAAGCAGGTCACCAAGCAGCCTTGACTCCGGCACAAAGTATGCCTCACGTATCAGGGACTGCCAGTCCGGGCGGTTTTCCTTATCGAAATAGGGTAGGAGATCCTTGCTGTAGAGCACTCCGCGTATAGAGTCTTGCGATTCGTTATAGACCGGTATGCGTGAATAGCCGGAGTCGAGTATAACTGCCATGGCCTGTTCCCAAGTGTCGTGAATCTCAAGTGCGGTCACATCTACGCGGCTCACCATGACCTCGCGTGCCTCGCGGTCACCAAACGACAGGATGCCCTCGAGCATCTCCTTGTCTTTTCCCTCTTTCACGTCTGACATCTCAAGGGCCTTCTCAAGTTCGTCGGTCGATATGTTCTCCTCTTTCTTGGTGATGACGCGGTTTACGAAAACGGTCGACTTTACCATGGTCTTCGAAAGCGGACTGAAGATGACATACAGTGCTTTAAGACCCGGTTGGGCCATATGCACCCACCAGAGGGTGCGTCCGCGTGCCACCAACTTCGGGAAAATCTCTCCGAACAGTAGCAGCAGGAAAGTCATGAAAACTGTCTGCACCAGGAAGTTTACGGCTGTGGAGTTGAACACCGTGACTTGCCCTATGGCAAATGTCAGTACCACCACCATGGTGATGTTGACAAGGTTGTTGGCGATGAGTATGGTGGCCAAAAGTCGCTCGGGATCCTTGATGAGCCTGAACACTTCTTGGTCTTTCTTGTCGTCTGATTCCTCAAGTTCGTCTACTTCACTGCGCGACAAACCGAAATATGCAATCTCGCTGCCCGACACAAAGGCCGACAGCGCAAGGCATATTACCACTATGAGAATCAGAAATGACCAAGCTACCCAGCTTGGGGGTGCCATGAACTGTATGGCCGGTAGGTTTTGTACGTCCGATAGCATCTGCAGCAGCTGTGCTGCCGGCAATGGGTCTGTATCCAAAATATATGTAGATTGATTACTTGCGCAAATTTACCAATTTTTCACGTTATAAGCAAGCGAGTTGCTTAGTTTTTATAATATATGAATGTTGGTTTTGACTCGCGGTTCATCCTGTCAAGGGCGGTCACTGCGAATGTCACACCTTTCTCCGGTTCTATCTTCACCATGTTGTAAGGGGTTAGCGCAACTATGGTCTGAGAGTCGTCGATGTCTTGGCTCTCACCCGGATAAAACTCGTATACCACATATTTTACCACATCGCTTTCGTGCGATTTGTGCGATTTGCCGGGAGTCTTCCATGTCAGAAAGTATTCACCATCTTTCTCCTCTATCTTGAGATCGCTGATGCTCTTGGGCTGTTTATTCTTGTCGCCATAGGCCGGTGGCAGCGCGATTGTGCTTTGATATTTCATGGCCAGAGAGTCTGATGCTCCTTTGTAGTTGCCGGTCACCCAGTAGCCATGCCACCACACATTGCCCTGCACATTGGGCAGGCGGCGCGAAAGTTTCACTTTCGTGTCGAGTTCGTTCTTATCCTTATTGCCGGGGTCCGCCACATCCATGGTGCGCTTCACATCCTGGCCTATATATATGTCGACGCCGTTGGCATGGTCATTCCACCATTGCGCCAAGTGCCGGCTCGGGGCTGCCTTCGTATCAAGGTTCCAATAAAGTTGTGGCGCGATATAGTCAACCCATTTGTTTTTGGTCCAATTCAACACGTCGGCATAGAGGCCATCGTAGTTCTGCAAGCCGTTGGAGTTGCTACCCCGTGGGTCGGAACTCTTGTTGCGCCATATGCCGAAGGGACTTACGCCAAATCTTACCCAAGGTTTTTTCTGCTTTATGGTGTGGTGCATCTGTTCGATGAGCTTGTCTACATTCTCGCGACGCCAATCACCACGGTTTTTGCCGTTGCCAAATTTCTTGTAGCTCGCATCATCCGGTATGGATTGACCCTTGGCGGGGTAGGGGTAGAAATAGTCGTCGATATGTATGGCATCCACGTCGTAGCGGTCCAAAATGTCGCTCACCACTTCGCATATGAAATCCCGGTTTTCCTGATAAGCCGGGTCGAAGAGTATCTGACCATTATATCTGAAGAAGCGGTGCTTCTCCTTGTTGCTCATATGGTTGGCAGGGAGTACCTCCTTGGCTGTCGATGTGACGCGGTACGGATTTAGCCAGGCATGAAACTCCATGCCGCGCTTATGTGCCTCTTCTATGGCATATTCCATTGGGTCCCACATCGGGTTGGGAGCTTTGCCACGCTTGCCGGTGAGCCATGCGCTCCAAGGCTCAAGCTCAGACTTGTATACGGCATCGGCCGTGGGGCGCACCTGAAATATAACCGCGTTGCAGCCGGCATCCTGAAGTTTGTCAAACTGGTCGCGTATGTAGGCCTTGGCCTGTGCAGTGGTCTTGTTTTGCCACTGGCTCTGGCCTATCACATGGAGCCAAGCCCCTCTGAATTCCCGTTTAGGGTTGGTGGCGAAGGCTGCCGCGAAGCAAAGTGCGGCGGCCAATATCATAATAGCTTTTTTCATCATATCTTTTTTCCTTCCACTCCTATGCCGAACAGGGCGTAGTCGAACAAGCATGGATCATCCGGACGAAGCGTGCGCATAAGGCCGGTCAGCTCCTCGGTGCTCTTACGGTCGTTAGCCTTGCGAGTGAGCAGGCCGAGACTGCGTGCGGTGTTGCCCACATGCACATCCATCGGAATGAAGAGTTTCGATTTCGGTATGCTCCTCCATACTCCCATATCCACTATGCCGTCATCGCGCACGAGCCAGCGCAATGCCATGTTCAGTCGTTTCAACGCTGTGGTGCGCAGATTTGTTGGCACGCACTGCGCACAATTTTTGCCATGGTTGGCCTCGAAGCCTATATTGCCGAGTATTTCAGCGAGTCGCCATGACGGCGTCTCGGTGTCTCCCACATGCCGGGTGGCTGCAAATGCGTCGAGTGACTCATGATCACGATATACCTCATGCAGCATGCGCATCATCCATTGCATGTCACGGCCGAAAAATGTGCGGTGTATGTTGCGGTCCGGGTCGATTGCCTCATATGCCCCCTCCATGAGAAAATTATAGGGCTGATGCTCCATCATGGCGAGCATACGTTCTGCATCACGGAGTATCATAGTGCGTTTGCCCCATGAAATCACGGCGGTAAGCAATGCAGTAATCTCAATGTCGCGCAAGTCTTCAAATCTGCGCGGAAACTGCACCGGGTCATCGGCGATAAACTCGCGGCTGTTGATTCGTTCAGCCTCCGTGATCAGGAGATTTGCTACTTCAGCGTCCACTGCGTCTCGATAATTCTCTGGCCACTTCCGGTTTGACGGTGCGGACGGTTGATATAAAAGCTGAGTCATAGGCAGCGCGGCACTTCGGCAGACTGTCATACTTGGCGCGTGAAGCTCCGGCTTTCACCATTTCGAGCTGCAGCTCCATGCTGTCTTTGAACTCGCGGTTGATAAATGCACGGGCAGCCTCGCGCCCATCAAGATGTGCCTCCTCAATCTGGTCGGCCTCCTCTTTGACAGCAGCTTGCTCACCCTTTGACGAACAGCCAACCAAAACAGTGGCGGCAAAACAAGCCGCCACAATTTTAATGAATAATTTCATAATGAATAATGAATAATTTCATAACGAATAATTTAATAATGAATAATGAATAATTTCATAACGAATAATTTAATAATGAATAATTAATAATGAAGAATGAATAATGAATAATATAGTTAAAAAATTATTCATTATTCATTATTAATTATTAACTATTTATATAGTTCGTTCCACCAGTGTGGGTCATCCTGAAGCCATTTGGCAAACCAGGCCATGATGGTGTTCTGCCAAGCAAGCTTGTTGTCGAAGCCGGAAATCACATGGTTTTCATCTTGCACTGTGATGAACTCCACCTCGCGGCCAAGTATCTTCAAAGCATTGAAGAGCTGTATGCTCTCTCCGATAGGTACATTGGTATCTTCTGTGCCATGAAGCAACAGCAGCGGCGTGTGAATTTTATCGGCATTGAAGAGAGAACCTTGCTTGGTGTAGAGATCCGGGTCGCTCCAAGGATAATGCTTTGCAGCCGCTACGCTGTTGTAGCTGTAGCCCCAATACCCCTCACCCCAATAGGAAGTGACGTTGGAGATGCCGGCATGCGAAACTGCGCAAGCGAATATGTCGGTGAGTGTCTGTAGATATTGTGTCATGAAGCCACCGTAGCTCGCCCCGATGCAGCCGATCTTCTTGGAGTCGACAAAGGGATGTTCGGCGCAGAATTTCTTGGTGCCTTCGATAATCTCGTCGGCCGTGCGTTTGCCCCACGCGTTCACGTGGCGTGCGCTATATTCCTGTCCGTAGCCGGTGGTGCCGCTCGGATTGAGCACATACACCACATATCCTCGCGATGCGAATACCTGAGGTGAGTAGAGGTGATAGAACGAAGCGTTGCTCGGTGAGGTACCTCCGTAATAATATACTATGAGAGGATATTTTTTAGACGCATCGAAGTCAGGGGGTGTACACATGTAGCCATCCACCTTGGTGCCATCTTTGGCGGTGAAAATCCATTGCTTCATGTCGCCAAACTGCACATCCTTGGTAAATTCGGCCAGCGGGTCAGCCACAAGTGTAGACTTGCCGCTCTTCAGGTCGAGCATATATGCCGCTCCGTCGCGTGTGAACGAACCTCCCACATATGCAAGGCGAGCAGCCTCTTTGTCTCCAATCGAGAATGTGCGAATGTTGGGCACTTCGGTGTTGAGCTTGGTTATTTTTCCGCTCTTGGGGTTGAGTGTGAATAACGGCTTGTTAAAGCCCTCTTCGGCGCAGAAGTATATCTGGCCGTTCACTGCGTTCCAGACCACCGGTGCCTCTATGGCCGGGTCGAAATCGCGTGTCATGGCGCGTGCCTTGCCTGTTGCGATGTCGTATATGTAACCCTGACCGTCAAAGTCGTTGCCTATCTCATGAGGTGCGAAGTTGGCGCCTATGCCTCCGAATGCATTGGGACCGGCTGTCACGAAAAGTTCTTTGCCATCGGGCGAATATGTCACCGAGGTGGGGGTGGACTCCATATCTTTAGCTATTGTGTCGCATGCGAGTGTATTCATATCCATCTCTACTAACGTGGTGAGATAGAATGGATAGCGATCGGGTGTCTGGCGCGTGGAGCCGTAGAGCATCTTGCTGCCGTCGTTGGTGAAGTTATATATCGACGTGGTGGCTCCACCGTAGGTCAAGGGTATTGTGACACGGCTCTTGGTGTCGTAGCGCATTATGTACATGCGGTCGCGGTCCTGCGGCATGCGGTCGTCGGGCTGGCTGTAGCGGTGCATCGGCCCTGACTGTTTGTCAGCCTCCACTTGCTTGTAGTAGAACATATAGCGGCCATCGGGTGAGAAATTCACGTCGGCATCAGGTATATCCTTGGCAAGCAGCGAAGTGCGCATGGAGGGAACTTCGGTCACATACACATCATACTTGCCTTCGCGCGGAGTGGTGTAGAAAAATGCGTCGCGACCGGGCATCCATTGTGCCCTATAGTTTATGCCGTCGCTTATTGTCTTGCCGCTGACTGCGTCGCGCAGGGAGCCACGCCATTTTGTTTCGTTTTGCGATATTACTTCTCGCGTTATGAATATCAGGTACTTGCCATTGTCAGAAAGCCTTGCCGACATGCCGCGCTCTCCCTGCATTGTGGTCAAGGGGCTTACACGCTTGCTTTGTGTCGGCACTCCATGAACATCTATCGTGGTATAGTCGGCATCCGGCTCGTAGCGCAGGCTGAAAGTCGGTTCCGCCTTATCGTCGGGTGCGGTGAGCAGGTCTACTGAGATGTCGTAATCGCGGCTCGGCATCAGCTCTATGGGGCAGTCGGAATCCTGGGCTGTAGAGTCGGTAGTGGTCTTGGTGATTTTTGTCTCGCCGTTTACCTTGACGGTGGCACGGCCGGTGGCGTTCAGCACAAGCTTACCCTTGGCGAAGCGGTCGGCGCGGAGGCGCGTGGTGTAGGTGTGGAGTGCAGGCAAATCCTTCTCGCCCACAAGACGCAGCTGACCGGTGCTGTCGGCCACCATGGTGGTCCAGCCGGCGGCTGCCGGGTCGGGAAGTATGTCGCGCGACTTAAGCAGGTCTTCGGTCTTGAAGGTATTCTCTTTCATCACCGAGTCGGGCATCGCCGGCACATGGAGACGTTCGGCCGGAAGCATCCGGTATTCTTTAAATGTGTAGGCCGAGGCCATAAGTGCGCCCAAGGCCAATGTGCCGGCCAATGCCGCAGGATACAACTTTCTGCTCATGGTATTTTTTGCTTAGTTTTTCTATTGAGATTTTCCCATTTTTTATTTTGACATCAATACATCATGACATCCTGACATCCTGACATCATGACATTATGACATTATGACATCAATACATAATGTCATAATGTCATAATGTATTGACGTCGAGTGTTGATTGCTATTGGTTAGGACGTTCAAGTGCGTCGATCGATTTGATTTTCATGTGGAAAATCAGGTTGGAATAAGGGCTTACCGATGAAGTGGTGGCCGATCCGTAGCCTGACGGATATGGGATTATCACAGTGGCGGAGTCGCCTACGTGCATGGTGGTCATCGCTATCCACATGCCTACCACATTGGCGTTGGGAGTGCTTCGGTACACGCTGTCGCCCGATGCTGCCGAATATGAGTTCTCTATCTTCTTGCCCTCGATATTCTCAAGCTCATATTTGATGCTCACAGTGGAGTTCGACATGGCCACAAGATTATCTTTTGTCAGTTCGCGGTCGTTATGCCACTTTATATAGACAGAGTTTTGCGGAGCCCAGTCGGGCACCACTTTCTCATATTCATCTGTGTTGATGGCAGTGATGTAAGCATCGTTTTTCTGTCGCCATTCCTCATATTTGTCGGCGGTGCTGTCGCCCATACACGAGGAAAGGGCGCCGCATAGCGCGACTCCCATTCCTGCATATAATAATTTTCTTGTCATTTTTCTTAGTTTGTTTCCCTCTCTTTCTATTCTTTTCAAGGGTTGTGCAGTGTCAGAATTTTACCTCCGGGGCTTTTTCAGCTCCGGCTTCAGCCCTGAACTGAGGTTTTTCCTTGAAGCCGAACCAGCCGGCATAGATTGTAGTGGGAAATTTCTTGATTGCAGTGTTGTAGTCGCGCACTACCTCGGTGTAGCGCATGCGCTCTGTGGAGATGCGGTTTTCGGTACCTTCGAGCTGAGCTTGCAAGTTGAGGAAGTTCTCGTTGGCTTTGAGGTCAGGATATGCCTCAGTCACTGCCAACAGGGACTTCAGCGCACCGCTAAGCTCATTCTGGGCTGCCTGATAACGGGCCAGATTCTCTTCAGTGAGGTCATCGGCGTTGATTGTCACCGAGGTAGCCTTGGCGCGTGCCTCGATTACTTTGGTGAGAGTTTCCTCTTCATGTGTGCTGTAACCCTTCACCGTATTCACTAAGTTTGGTATCAGGTCAGCACGGCGTTGGTATTGGTTCTCCACCTGTGCCCAGGCCTGATCCACATTCTGCTGTTTCTCAACGAGCGAGTTGTAGTTGCACGAGGTCAGCGACGACATAGCCACGACTGTCAGCAGTGCAAATCCTATTTTCTTGATTATTTTCATTATATGCGAATTTGAGATGGCGTGCAATTTGCCGCCTTGTTATATTAAAGGAGTTTTTTGAGCAGGGAGTTGAGGCTCACCTTCTCGGCCATAAGGCCTTCGAGTTCGTCGATATTTACACGTTTCTGCTCCATGGAGTCGCGTTCGCGCAGAGTCACCGTGTTGTCTTCGAGAGTCTGGTGGTCTACGGTGATGCAGTAGGGCGTGCCTATAGCATCCTGACGGCGGTAACGCTTGCCGATGGAGTCTTTCTCATCATACTGGCAAGTGAAGTCGAAGCGGAGCTTGTGCTGGATTTCGCGGGCTTTCTCGGGCAGGCCATCTTTCTTGACGAGCGGCAGCACGGCGCATTTTACCGGAGCGAGCGGTGCGGGGAAGTGGAGCACCACACGGCTGTCGCCGCCGCCGAGGTCTTGCTGCTCGTAGCAGCTGCAGAGCACGCTCAGGAACATGCGGTCCACTCCGATAGAGGTCTCAATCACGTAGGGCACATAGCTCTCGTTGAGTTCCGGATCGAAATATTGGATCTTTTTGCCTGAGAATTTCTCATGCTGCGAAAGGTCGAAGTTGGTGCGTGAGTGTATGCCTTCCACCTCCTTGAAGCCGAACGGCATCTGGAACTCGATGTCGGTGGCGGCGTTGGCATAGTGGGCGAGCTTCTCGTGGTCGTGGAAGCGGTATTTCTCTTCACCGAGACCGAGAGCCTTGTGCCATTTCAGACGTGTCTGACGCCACTCTTCAAACCATTTCAGCTCTTCGCCGGGACGCACGAAAAATTGCATCTCCATCTGCTCGAACTCGCGCATGCGGAAGATGAACTGGCGTGCCACAATCTCGTTGCGGAATGCCTTGCCTATCTGTGCGATACCGAACGGTATGCGCATACGGCCGGTCTTCTGCACATTGAGGTAGTTCACGAAAATGCCCTGAGCTGTCTCCGGACGTAGATATACATCCATGGCTCCATCGGCTGTCGAACCCATCTCCGTCTTGAACATCAGGTTGAACTGGCGCACGTCAGTCCAGTTGCGGGTGCCGCTTATCGGGTCTACAATCTCATAGTCGAGTATAATCTGTTTCAGGTCTACGAGGTCATTGTCGTTCATCGCCTTGGAGAAGCGTTCGTGCAGCTCATCGCGCTTACGCTGGTGTTCGAGCACTCGCGGGTTGGTCTGGCGGAACATCACCTCGTCAAACGATTCGCCGAAGCGTTTTGCAGCCTTGGCCACCTCCTTGTTGATTTTCTCATCAAATTTTGCAATCTCGTCTTCGATAAGCACGTCGGCACGATAACGTTTTTTCGAATCCTTATTGTCGATCAAAGGATCATTGAATGCGTCCACATGACCCGATGCCTTCCAGATGGTAGGGTGCATGAAGATGGCTGAGTCGATACCCACTATGTTGTCGTGGAGCATGGTCATGGCTTCCCACCAGTAACGCTTTATGTTGTTTTTCAATTCCACGCCGTTCTGTCCGTAGTCGTAGACTGCCGACAGACCGTCATATATCTCACTCGATTGAAACACAAACCCATACTCCTTGGCATGGGCCACTATCGTCTTGAAAACATCTTCCTGTTTTGCCATTTTCTTTTATATGATTGCGTTATATTTCTATTTGTCGGGAGCATAAGATTCCCATTATAGGTCGCGCATATATACTTTGTGCGCGACCTATAATCAGCAAAATTAACAAAAAAATCGAATTTCCGCAACTCTAATTTGCTCATCTTCGGCCTGTCTTGATTTCACAGGGGTGATATTGTGCATATAATGCACTTCAATGCTTATTGTCGGTTTTGCTTTCTGATTGCTTGCGTCGTTCAGCGGCAAGTCGTTCGGCTTCTCGTCGTTGGCGCATGCGACGGCGAAATTCCTGTTCGGTCTCGCACGTACGCCCTTTGCTGCGCATCTCCTCCATGCGCCTCTCTATATAATTGTCTGCCATAATGCTAACATTTCAATTTTATGATCGTGGTCGTCGCCGGAGGCTCCTCGCTCCCGGTGGCTTCGCGACTTTGCGTTTGCTGTCGCGAAGCCACCGGG
>CAJUIJ010000042.1:0-13155 GCA_910586175.1 uncultured Muribaculaceae bacterium
CATAAATGCTCGTTAATTTTACGGTTAAAAACAATACAGAACTGAGAAATGAAAATTACCCCGCTGATGATTGCCTCGATGGTTGGAGGCGAAGTGGAAGGTGACAAAGACTTGGAAATCACAGGTTTTGCCAAGATAGAAGAGGCTGTGGCCGGGCAAATATCCTTTATATCCAATCCTAAATACGTTCATTACCTGTCGACCACAAAGGCTTCGGTCCTATTAGTCGGCAAGGATATACCGTCGTCTCCTGATGGCGGTCCTACACTTATACGCGTGACGGACCCATATGTGGCAATAGCAAAGTTGCTTCAGGCATATCAGTCTATGCAGCCTCGCCCCACCGGGATTGAGCAGCCTTGCTATGTGTCGGAAGGTGTAGAGATACCGGAAGGCTCCTATATCGGTGCATTTGCTTATATCGGCAAAAATGTGCATCTTGGCAAGAATGTCGCAATTTATCCTCAGGCTTATGTGGGTGACAATGTCACAATCGGAGATGACACAGTGATTCGTCAGGGAGCGAAGATTTATGAAGGATGCTCTATCGGTCATCGTTGTGTTATCCATGCCGGTGCGGTGATTGGAGCAGACGGTTTTGGGTTTGCTCCCAAGCCAGACGGCAGTTATGAGAAAATTCCGCAGATAGGCAATGTCATTATAGAAGATGATGTAGAGATTGGTGCCAACACTACGATAGACCGTGCTACATTCGGGAGCACAAAAATCGGGCAGGGCACAAAACTTGACAACTTGATTCAGGTGGCTCACAACGTTACGATGGGCAAGAATAATGTGTCGGCAGCACAAGCAGGTTTTGCCGGCTCTACACATATCGGCGACAACAATATGTTTGGCGGACAGGTTGGAATTGCCGGTCATCTCAAGATCGGTAGTGGTGTGGAGATCGGAGCTCAAAGCGGTGTGCATACAGATGTCGCAGACAAGGCCCGTCTTTTGGGTTATCCTGCTCTCCCGGCCATCCAGTTTGCAAAAATGCAGGTTTACCTGTCTCGCCTTCCTGAAATTTTCAAGCATAATAATTCGAACTAAGCATAATGAAACAACTTACATTGAACGCTCCCTTCTCTGTAAAAGGGAAAGGGCTTCACTCCGGTCAGGAAATAGAGGCAGTCTTCAGCCCGGCTCCAGCCAACACCGGTTATAAATTCAGACGAGTTGATCTCGACGGTGCGCCTGTAATAGACGCTATTGCCGAAAATGTAGTGGACACTCGCAGAGGCACCGTAATAGGAAATCGTCAAGGTGATGTGGTAAGCACCATAGAGCATGCAATGGCTGCACTTTTCGCCGCAGGCGTTGACAATTGCATAATTGATGTTAATGGTCCGGAAGTACCCATTCTTGATGGAAGTGCCGTGATTTTCTCTGATAAGATTGCCGAGGTGGGTCTTGTGGAACAGGATGCCGACAAGGATTTCTATATTATAAAGGAGAAGACCCAATATAAAGATGATGAAACCGGCTCTACAATCACAATCTATCCTGATGAGGGTTTCAGTGTAGAGTGCATGGTTGAATATAACTCCCAGGTACTTCCCAACCAGTTTGCCGTGCTCGATGATCTGGCCGAATTCCGTCAGGAAGTAGCTCAGGCACGCACGTTTGTATTTGTGCGAGAGATTGAGCAGCTTGTCGATGCCAACCTAATCAAAGGTGGCGATCTCGATAATGCCATTGTCATATACGATAAGAAAGTATCTCAAGATAAGATTGACCATATATGCGATGTGATGAAAGTGCCGCATATGGAAATCAATCAGATAGGTTACATCAATCCTAAACCTCTTGTATGGGATAACGAACCTGCACGTCATAAGGTTATGGATGTGATTGGTGATCTCGCTCTTATAGGCCGTCCGCTTAAAGGGCGTGTAGTCGCTGTACGTCCCGGACATACCGTCAACAATAAGTTCTGCCGCATGCTGCGAAAGGAAGTGAAGCACACAGAGGTGCAGGCACCGGTATATAATCCCAATATACCACCTGTAATCGATGTTAACGGCATACGCAACCTTATTCCGCATCGTTATCCTTTCATGCTTATTGACAAGGTAATAGATATCAACAAAAAGCAGATTGTCGCAATCAAAAACGTAACGGTAAATGAGCCGTTCTTCCAGGGACACTTCCCCGAAGAGCCGGTCATGCCGGGTGTGCTTCAGGTGGAGGCGATGGCTCAGGCGGCTGGTGTGCTGGTACTCAATTATCTTGAGGAACCCGAAAAATATTCCACTTACTTCCTTAAAATTGACAATGTGAAGTTCCGTCAGAAAGTTGTGCCCGGCAATACCCTTGTGCTTGCGGTGTCGCTCATGACTGAAATTCGTCGCGGATGTGCTATGGTCAAGGGCTATGCTTTCGTAGGTGAAAAGATAGCTTGCGAGGCTGAATTTATGGCTCAGATAATCAAAAACAAATAAGAAAGCACCATGAGCAATATGTATTCTGTAAGTCCCGATGCTAAAATCGGCAATAATGTAGAGATAGGTGATTTCGCAACTATTTACGAAAACGTTGAGATTGGTGACAATTGCAAGATATATGGTAATGTAACAATCTTTCCTGGTGCTCGCATAGGTAGTGGTGTAACCATATTTCCCGGTGCAGTCATTTCCGCAATTCCTCAGGATTTGAAATTCCGAGGAGAGGAGACTTTCGTTTATATAGGCGATGGCACTACTTTGCGTGAATGTGTTACTGTGAATAGAGGCACAGCTTCCAAAGGGAAAACAGTGGTAGGTAAAAACTGCCTTATTATGGCCTATAACCACATTGCGCACGATTGTCGTATCGGTGATCGCGTAATAATGTCGAATGCTTGCCAGTTAGCCGGCGAAGTGCAGGTCGATGATGCAGCTGTGATCGGTGGCGGTAGTCTGATACATCAGTTCTGCCATCTTGGACGCAATATCATGCTTCAAGGAGGTGCACTTGTCAACAAGGATATACCGCCATTTGTAAAAGCTGCCCGTGAGCCAATTTCATATGTAGGCCTTAACTCTGTAGGGCTTCATAGAAATCATTTCACTGATGATGAAATCAAGCAGATCAGTGACATTTACCGCATCATCTATTTGAGTGACCTAAATGTTACAAATGCTGTTAAGGTGGTCATGGAAACATTACCGGAATCTGAATTCCGCGATGAAATTGTGCAGTTTATCACCAACTCCGGTCGTGGCATAATCCGTTCAGCAATTTAATTGGAATTTTAGAATTCAAATTATATTATAAATATATAGTGAAAGCCGGATGAATCGTCAGGTTCATCCGGCTTTCGCTATACATTGATGTAATTTTGCCTATTGTAATATTTAAAAGACTCCATTACGAATACACTTCATCTTCATTTGGGGAATGTGTGTCATACCATACTTGAGCAAGAAATTTGTTATTCTTTGCAAGATGGTCATATCTCCAAGGTGTTGGAAGGCATTTTTTGCACCAGTGTCCGCCTTTGAGCACAGTGCGAGGACGCATTGAAAATTTATGACCTTCGCTGCATTCCCATTCCAAAGATGTGTCAAGGTCTCCCTTTACCATCGTTTGTGAAATACATCTCCCTCCTCTGAATAAGGCAGCTTGGCGCATATCTTCAATTTCGAGCAATTCTTCAGGCTTGTTTTCATCATATCCATGGTCAAGAAGTGTGGGGGTGCAAGATGGCTCGCTCAGGTCTACATCATTCCAGCTACCTATTAATGATGCATCCTGCCGGCTTCCGAAAAATGCTTTGATTCGCTTCTCATCTCCCGGATTGCCAAGCCAATGCAATGTTCCTCCGTCCTTACTTTTTGCGACTTGTTTCATAGCAGCCTTTATAAGAAAAGAGGGAGCAAGCGGTGCAAGTTTGAAATACCATGGCAATCCGTCAGCGAGTCGTTTGAAATACTCCTCTGCCGATATGTTTTCGCGGAAGTGAAGCATGTTTTCCAACTTGTCAGAATCGGTATACCACATGCCGTGGAAATTTCTTGTAGCGAACCATCCCGGCTCAAACACCTTCTCAGGTGTTGGGCATCCCATAGAGTTCATAAGCAGCTGTTCAAACCGGTAATTGGTTAGTCGAAACTCGCTGCCGCTACCTATATTGTAATAACCTTTCCAAAAGTGTTCCGGCACATTATCTCCACATATATTCACCATAAGTCGTGCTGAGTCTTCTACAGTAGCCCACTCAAGCACGCCTCTGAGAGGCACGTGAAAAGATATAGGATCACTTCCTTTAAAGAGTATGCTTTTGTCGAGTATGCCCGACTGCCTCAATACTACCCAATGGGCCAAGCCTGATTCAACCACCTCAAACTCGGCAAGAATCTTCGAAACGGCATAATGGTCATAAGGTGCTGCTATAACAGGATCTCCGGCACGTCCCCAATGATGAGGCTCGGCACGACAAGACATTTCAGCAACACTACCTATGTAAACAAGTTTTACGTCATCACAATCCTCTCTTTGTTTGATAATATCGACTATAATTCGTGCCGCTCCGACATTGACTTTCATCGTCTTGTCAGGAAAGTGGTCAGCAAGTGGAGAGACCATCCCTCCTATATGAAGCACATAGTCAGCATCACCCATAGCCTTTGCCACATCGTCACGATTCATCATGTCACCCCAAATTATCGAAATGTCGGGCATTGAGGCGTAAGGAGCCAGCTTCTTGCGATTCTTTTTGCTTGGTCGTGCCAAAAGCCTCAACTCAAATTTGTCGAGATGTTTGCAAAACTCTTGCAAAGAAGCATACCCCATGACCCCTGTACAACCGGTCATGAACACGACTTTCTTCCTTTTGCAGTTATGATGATTATTTGACATTTCCAATTCTTATCTATTCTTAAAATTTGAAAAATAATTGCAAAATTACAAAAAATCAATTAATATATAATGTTTATATCAATTTTTTATTATTTTTGCATTGTATTTTTCAACTTTCATAGCAACTTCAATCTTGGATATTTCTCTATATGCAATTAACGAAGAAGCAATGAATGCGGGAAAACGCCTGTTTAATTAAATCTTACATTCGAATTGACCACATAATGATATTTAAATATTGTCCTGGCTGTGGTGCTAAGCTCACAAGTCAAGATCTCGGTGACGATAAGGATGTGCCTTGGTGTGGGCACTGCGCTAAGCCTTGGTTTCCTGTTTTTCCTGTTGCAATGATTGCTCTGGTATACGATGATGAGGGTAATGTGCTTCTGTTGCGTCAAAATTATATCTCTGAAAAATTTTGCAACCTTGTATCTGGATATTTGATTCCGGGTGAGTCGGCAGAGGAATGTGCAGTTAGAGAAATTTATGAAGAGGCCGGCCTTATTGTGGAAAAGCTGACCCCTGTCACCACCAATTGGTTTGCAAAGAAGGATATGCTTATGGTCGGATATTTCGCTAAGGTGGGTAATGCACCATTAAAACTATCTACGGAAGTTGACGATGCCTTCTGGTGTAGCAAAGAAAAGATTTTGGATTTTCTTTCAGACAAACCATATTCCACATCCCGCCTGCTCGCACGCGAATTTTTGAGGCTTGCCGAGCTATCATGATAATTCCGGTTTGTTTATTATTCTGACACTTATGATAACAAGACTTTTTACTATAATTATTGCAATAGTCAGCTTTAACTGTTTGGCTTATAGCTTTACGGAAACAGACGTTTTAATAGGACAGAAAAAAGAGGGGAGAGTATCGGCATCAGATTCTCCTAAGAACTTTGCGCAGGCTGAGCAAGTCACAATGAATTTCTATTTTAACACACACAAACGCCTAAGTTACAAAGTGAAAATTGTTAACTTGGGATCAAATGACCTTAAGTCTGTAACAGTCCGCACGGAGATAGAAAATTCGGTGACAGATAAAAGTTTTACAATCAATCCTGTTCTCAAGACAGGAGAGTCCACCGTATTGACGGTCAACAATGTGCCCAATACGAACGGCCTTCACAAACTTAGCTCTGCAATCTGTAAGGCAAATGGTGTATCGCTGGACGATCCAAAATTTGTAAGTGTAAATTATGGTTCATATGATCATGGTTATCCACGTATTCCGGTAATAGAAGAGATAACATCTGTCAATGAAGGTTGGGCGCCCCGGGGTATAGAGACTCTCAAACATCTCAAACAAAATTATCCGGATTGGGTGCTGATTTCTGTTCATGATGATGACCCGATGGAATTGTATGATTATAAGCAAGATCTGTCCATGCATTTCAATTCGAAAGACATGCCTTTGGCAGTATTCAATAGGATAAACTTGCTTGACATGATGACCGAAAATCCTGATCCTGACGAAGATCTTGAAGATAACTGCTATTATGCGCTCGACAACCAGCTTAGGGCTCATCCATCGTTTGTATCGATAGATTTTGAAGCAGCTTGTGATGAAGACGCAAAGAGAATAAAAATTACAGGTGATGTTGAAATGTCGCAATCGGGCAGCATTCCATTGGATATGGCATTTGCTTTGGTTGAAAATGGTGTGGGTCCATATGACCAAGCTAACTCTTATGCTACACAATCTGATTTGAATCTTTACGGATGGGAGAATAAGTCGAGCAGTGTAAGCATTTATTGTGATAATGTGGCAAGATATTTTGAAAAAGTTAATGGCGAAGGAGATATTATACCGGAAACATTCGAAGAGTTTCATACATATCCATTTGACTTGACATTTCCGCTTGATGATGTAAAAAATGACCTTTTCACTGTAGCCGCTATGGTTATAAACAAGGAGACAGGGGAGATAATGAATGCAAAGAGTGCGCTTGTTTCCAAATCAGGCGTTGATGCCGTGATAGATGAAACAGATAATGCTATACGTGTAGAAAATGGTTTCATTATAACTTCCTATACCAATCCTATTATATACTCTCCTGATGGGAGGTGTGTCGACAATGGCTCGCTTCAAAGCGGTATTTATATTGTAGTGATTGATGGAGAGGCGAAGCGCATCTTGGTGAAATAACACAATTAGAATAATATCAAATTAGATAAATGCCTGTATTTAAACGCATATTCTAATTTAGTCAATTATAATTATCCCATTTTAGCCTATTTTGTGCAATAAATCTGCCATAATAGATGTTATTAATAGTGACATAATGGCATGCTTTAGAGGAATCGCTGCAATATGACAATCTGCGACAAATCAGTTTTGTCTCCTTCCTCATTTTCCTTGTGGGGATGTGACGATGGTGCCTCTGAAGTTTAGCTTGTGCCAAAAGTTGAAACCATCTGAAATATGCAGTTAGGATTACACTATAACATCAATCTTCCTGAAGATTTAACATCTATATTGGCTCAGGATTTTTGGATGCTTGAGAATATAGGACCGGCTGTGCTCAGCACATTGTGCGAGCCGGTTAAATTTGCTGCCACGTCCTGGATTATAATGTTTAATGGATCTTGTCGTGCAGACATAAATCTGGTGAGCTATGAATTTTCGGGGCCGACACTGATTACTATTAAGAGCAATCAGGTGCTTCAGCCCACATATATTAGTCCTGATTTCAATGCCACAGTGATAGTTATGTCTAAACGTTTCAGTGACAATATGTTTATGTTTGTCAATAGTTCTCCATTAGCAGGAATGACTTTGCGACATCCGGTGGTATCGATTCCGCACGATATTGTTGACAAGTTTCATAGCTTTGTGCGTGACACGTCTGACATAGTAGCAGACAATTCCAATCCATATGGCCCACAGGCATTGTTATATCATATGCTTGACTTTATATATGGCACCGCTTACAAATGTTACGAACCATATCACGGTGAAGTTATAACTCGCCAAGGTCGGATGTCTGATCAGTTTCTCACGCTCGTTCAACAGAATTTCAGAAAGGAAAGGTTTCTTGATTTTTATGCGAATAAATTGGAAGTGACAGCGAAGCACTTGTCGCGAACAGTTAAGAAGCAGACAGGTTTTACGGCAGTTGAATGGATAGAACGGTTTGTGATACTTGAAGCAAAAGTGCTTTTGAAATCATCTAATTTAAATATCCAGCAGATATCTGATGAATTGAATTTCCCTTCACAGTCATTTTTCGGTAAATATTTCAAGAAGCAGACAGGACTTTCTCCAAAAGAATTCAGAAATCAATAAATGCATGATAAGGGAACGTCTAAGGCCCCGCAATTCTGTGAGACGGGCTCTAAGCCTCAATTTCGAATGAAATAAAACTGCATAAAAAATTTATACATATCTTGTACTCTACATTTTTTCATAATGCTATTGCGCAATAGTTAAAAATTTTTTAATTTTGTTTCCAAGTCTTCATAAGAGACTTCCTTCATACCATGAAATTTGGAAACACAACTAAGGGTAAATATCTTGTTTTACTCGCACATTTAGGCGCACTATTTACAGTGTCAGCCTGGGGCACTTCTTTTTTGTGCACGAAAGTGCTTATGATTGACGGAGGCTTTACACCCGTCGAGATTTACTTTTACAGATTTCTTGTTGCTTATTTGGTGTTGTTGTTCTTCACATTGAAGAACATAAGGAGCAAGTCATGGCGAGATGAGCTAACATTCCTGTTATGTGGAGTGTGCTGCGGATCACTATATTTCATAACTGAAAATTACGCGTTGAAACTTACCACTGCGGGTAATGTATCTCTGTTAGCGTCTATATCGCCGATTTTTACTACAGTGCTTATGGCGGTGATATTTCGTCAGAAAATTCAGAGCGGTGTAATCATCGGTTCCATTGTGGCATTTATAGGAGCAGGATGCATAGTGATGAGTCATGGTGCAAGTTTGGAGTTTCGTCCTGCGGGCGATTTGCTGGCACTTGCAGCAGCACTCTCTTGGGCTGTTTATTCTGTAGCTATCAAAAGGGTGCTCCCTCTTTACAGCGGTTTCTTCGTGACGCGTAAATTGTTTTTTTATGGGGTTATTACCGCCTTACCTCTGCTTTTGCTACAGAAAGAGCCATCACATGTAAGTCTTCTTTGGGATGTAGCACATCCCTCCATGATTATGAACTTCCTCTTCCTTGTGTTGTTTTGCTCGCTTGCAGCTTATGTGATATGGAATGAAGTGATGAGAATACTCGGGCCAATCACGTCAAACAATTACTTATATGTGCAGCCTCTCGTGACGATGGTGGCAGCCTATTTTGTACTTGATGAAAAGATATACCTGATGGGGTATATCGGTTGTGCTCTGATCATTGGAGGTCTGATATATTCAGACAAATGTCCGGATGGAAAACTTTATCGCAAATGATGATCCTTCGAAAGTTTCGTTCAGAAATATGAGGAAGTAGACTTTTAAATAAAAATTATAAAACAAGAGTCCATCTGCAATCAACTGTAAAGTTCGCAGATGGACTCTCAATACATTGTCAGGTCTCGCAATTTTTGCGAGACGCAACTTAATTCGAAGCTTACTCTTCCGGCACCAATTCGAAGTCTTCCTTACCGACTCCGCATACAGGACAAACCCATGATTCCGGAATATCCTCAAACGCTGTGCCCGGAGCTATGCCATTATCAGGATCTCCAATTTCGGGATCATATACCCAATCACATACTGTGCAATAATATTTCTTCATAATCACTTTTGTTTTGACGGTTTGATGTTTTCACTTATTATAACATTGATGCCACACAATTGTTCATAAGAAATATAAAAAATTTCATTTGGTCCAGATGTATTTCATTTGCATATATCGGAGCTATTTATTATTTTTGCTATGTAGGCTACAAAATAAGATAAGCACTACAATTTACACCTTAAATCCAATAGCTGATATCATGGCAAAAGTAAAACCATTCAAGGGGGTACGCCCACCCCGTGAACTCGTAGAAGAGGTAGCATCGCGCCCCTATGACGTTCTTAACTCAGAGGAAGCCCGTATCGAAGCCGAAGGCAACGATAAGAGCCTTTATCACATCATCAAGCCTGAAATTGATTTCGAGCCGGGATTTGATGAGCATCACCCTGCTGTCTACGATAAGGCAGTAGAGAATTTTAAGAAATTCCAGGATATGGGCTGGCTTGTTCAGGACCCCAAGGAGAATTACTATATATACGCTCAAACCATGGATGGCCGTACACAATATGGTTTTGTTGTGGCTGCATGGGTGCGCGACTATATGGAAGGTCGTATCAAAAAGCATGAGCTGACTCGTCGCGACAAGGAAGAGGACAGAATGAAACATGTTCGTTGCAACAATGCCAACATAGAGCCGGTATTTTTCGCCTTCCCCGACAATGAGCGACTTGAGGAGATAATACGCACGGTCACTTCAGGCAAACCTGAATATGATTTTGTGGCTCCGGATGGTTTCGGTCACACGCTCTGGGTGATTGATGATGAAAAGATGATTGAAGAGATAACCGGGGAATTTGATAAAATACCCTCTCTCTATATCGCCGACGGTCACCACAGGTCAGCTGCCGCCGCACTTGTAGGCAATGAAAAAGCTACCAATAATCCTGACCATCGCGGTGATGAGGAGTATAACTATTTTATGGCAGTAGCTTTCCCTGCTTCTCACCTTAAGATAATAGATTATAACCGTGTTGTGCGCGACTTAAACGGTCTTACACCTGAGGAGTTTCTCGAGAAAATCTCTCAAAATTTCATAGTGGAAGATAAGGGTACTGATATATATCATCCTAACGCTCTTCATAATTTCTCACTCTACATGGGCGGGCATTGGTATTCGCTCACAGCGAAGCCCGGGACTTATAACGACCAAGATCCCATTGGTGTGCTTGACGTAACAGTATCGTCCGACCTTATTTTGCGCGACATACTCGGCATCACAGACCTTCGCTCGGATAAACGCATAGATTTCGTGGGCGGAATCAGAGGGCTCGAAGAGTTGAAACGCCGTGTAGATAACGGAGAAATGGCAATGGCACTGGCATTGTATCCTGTCACCATGCAGCAGCTCATAGATATTGCAGATACCGGCAATATTATGCCTCCTAAAACTACTTGGTTTGAACCGAAACTTCGTTCAGGCCTCGTGATACACAAACTTGATTGATGGTAAACAAAACAGATTTGACCCATAGAAACCATGCAGTTAGAGAAAGTGCATGGTTTAAACAAACACTTATAATGGTCGCGGCGGCATTTATGCCCGTCGCGGCCTTTCCCTGTACTTCAGCCATAGTCTCGGCAGCAGCTAATCCTGCCGGACGACCTATATTGTGGAAGCATCGCGACACGAGTACCATTGACAACAAGGTGGAGTATGTGCCATCGCAAAACGGCACACACGCTTATGTAGCACTATTTAATGCAGCTGATACGAAACTACGCGAAGCGTGGATGGGTATGAATGATGCCGGATTTGCAGTGATGAATACGGCCTCTTACAATATAAAGGATGACCGAGTACCAACAAAACAGATGGACAAGGAGGGAATCCTGATGACAAAGGCTCTCCAGACTTGTCGCACAGTGGATGACTTTCAAGATTTACTTGACTCATATACACGTCCCATGGGCGTTGAGGCAAATTTCGGTGTTATCGATGCCCTTGGCAATGGGGCTTTTTTCGAGACGAATAATCATTCTTACATCCGTTATAATCTTGATGACGAACCGGATGGTGTGCTTGTCCGTACCAATTACAGCCATTCCGGTCGCCCCAATGAAGGATATGGTTTTGTGAGGGAAGCTAATGCAAAATGCTTGCTTCAGCCTTATATTGATGAGAAAAATGTTAGTGCTGAAGTGCTTACTGAAGTGGTGAGCCGGAGTTTCTATCACGACCTTAAAAAGAAGGATTATACATTAGGTGGTGAGCAATGGATAGTTGACCAGGATTTTATACCGCGTTATAAATCAACGGCAACCATCGCGATAGAGGGGTGCATACCGATGTTGTCAATCGACTGCATATCTCCGGAATTGATTGAGCACGAATACATTATGTGGACAGGATTGGGGTATCCTCCGGTTGCCGAGATTCGTGCAGTGAGGTGTGGTGATGGTGGAGTGCCAACGGAATTGCGTGGTTCACTTCCTAATGGACATTCCACTCTCGGTGATGAGGCAAAACGCTTGCGTGATATCGTGTTTCCTGTCAAGAAGGGCAATGGGGAGAAGTATCTTGACATTACGAAACTTTATAATACCGAGGGAACAGGCTTCGCGCAGGAAGCGATTGGCAGAAACCGAGAAGTGTATCGCAAAGAGAGAGAAAAACGTGATTGCAACAATGCTAATAGACAAAAAGATGATAACTGATACCGGTGAATTTAAAATGAGTGCCGGTAAATTCCTTACCGAAGTGATATTTAAGTTTGCCGCACCATGGTTGCTGACATTGTTAGCTCTCGGCTTAATTGGGTTGTCGCTCGGAATTATTGTCGATTACCGGTGGATGTTGGGCACTCTTTTCATAATTTTTATACTCGCTCCCACTTTGATGGTTTTTATTTACTATTACTTCGGTTTACGTCGTGAAGCATATGTTAATACTGTGTTACACACAATATCTCTACAAGACAAAGGCATGTCTTTTACCTTAAAATTCCCGGTGTCGAACCATGCAGAGAGTTCTGATGTTGAGAATGAAGAGGTAGCGCAAGTCAGAAATGAGTTTTTCTCATATGCAGACATGCTTCCCATGAAGACGGGGCTGAACTCTGTCTCCATCCCGCTCCGCTCACCCGCAAAGGGTTATCTCTGGATTCCAAGATCTGCGTTTCAATCGGACGAAGATATGTCTGAATTTCTTGAATATCTTGATAATAAAATAAGGCAATCAGAACATATTGATAATCAAGTTTCAACCCGATAAAAGCTTTGAACATGAGAATACTTAAGAATACCAACCGAAAATATTGCTTCATAATGGATATGGAGGTACGCGATTATGAACTCGACTGCGAGCAGATTGTGAACAATGCCAATTACCAGCATTATATGGAGCATACGCGTCATAAATTCTGTCGCGATGCCGGTTTGTCGTTCAATGAGATGCACGAGCAAGGCATGGATGTAGTGGTACGCAAGGTGGAGATAGAGTATAAGAGTTCATTGCGAGGAGGTGACAGCTTTTTAAGCTGCTTACGTGTGGAGCGTAAGGGAGCGCGCTTTATTTTTCATCAGGACATCTACAAGTCCAATGGTGACATCTCTGCCGAAGGTGTCGTT
>CAJUIJ010000042.1:13165-17357 GCA_910586175.1 uncultured Muribaculaceae bacterium
CAAAAACGGGAAGTTGACACGTGGCGATGAACTCGCAGCATTTTTTGCTCGATTCCTAAAATAAACTTATAATTAATACTTATTGAATATTTTGGACACTGAGAGAACGTATAAAGTCGCATTAGCCATGACCGGTGGCATGTCTGCATCATTAGTGCGGACTATGGAGGAATGTGGCGTTACCGTTGCAGACTTTTTTGAATTGGGCATGCGCGAACTCTCGGTGGCCTTGCATACAGATATTTCGTTTCAGGATTTGGATCGCCAACAGGCACTCGTGAGGGCTCGTAAAGAGATGCAATTTGTGGAGCGTCATGGCTTGCGCATACTATTTATCACTGATGATGATTACCCCATGCTGCTGCGAGAGACTCCGGATGCTCCATTATTGCTTTATGTACTTGGCAATGCAAACCTCAATGCTGCCCCTGCTTTCAATGTAGTTGGAACACGTCGTTGCACAGCTTATGGCATGAAATTCGCTTCGCAGTTTGTAAAGGACATGCAGGCTTATTATCCCGATGCCACAGTTGTGAGCGGTCTTGCCTATGGCATAGATGCGGCAGCTCATAGCGCAGCCCTTGAGTGCGGCATGCGCACTGTGGCAGTCATGGCTCATGGTCTCGACATGATATATCCGGCCCCTCACCGTGACCTTGCAAAGCGTATCATCGCTGCCGGTGGCGCACTTGTGTCTGAATATCCTGCCGGCGTAAGGCCTTTTCAGCGTAATTTCTTGCAACGCAACCGGATTGTGGCCGGAATGTGCGAACTCACAGTAGTGGCTGAATCTGAAGTGCGCGGAGGTGCTATGAGCACAGCAAATCAAGCGTTCTCTTACTCTCGAGAGGTGGTGGCACTCCCCGGACGTTGCACCGACGTGACAAGTTCGGGGTGTAATGCACTGATTGCACGTCAGAAAGCGCATATTTTTACCGGAATTGCAGATGTTATATCATTGATGGGTTGGGAAATTCCGGCTATAGGATCGAAGGTGTCGGTGCCTACACCTGCATCACTATTTCCCGAGCTCGAAGGAGATGCTGCCCTTATTTATGATTACTTTAGACGTAAGGGTGGGGCACCATCAATCGATGAAGTGCATCAGGCCACACATATTCCTATGCCGAATCTGATGAGCACACTGGCTGAACTTGAGTTCGATGGAGTCTTGACCAGGCTACCGGGTGCGCGCTATGAGCTTTCATAACCCATTAAATAGAGAGTAGCAAAAGATATACATTCGGTTCAATTTAATTAGAGAATCGAAATAGAATACATAATAAATATAAATCTTAAAATGAAAAACCATGATGAAAGACAGAATCATTCCAGCTTCCGAACTGATTATCAATGAAGATGGTTCGGCATTTCATATTCATCTTCGCCCTGAACAAGTGTATGATAACATAATATTTGTAGGGGATCCCGGACGTGTGAAACTCTTTGCCTCGCTCTTCGATAAAATTGATTACGAGGTGTCTTCGCGTGAATTCCATACAATAGGTGGTGAGTACAGAGGCAATAAAGTGATGTGCATTTCTCACGGAATTGGTCCGGATAATATCGAGATTGTACTTACCGAACTCGATGCTCTTGTTAATGTAGACTTAAGCACCCGCAAAGTTAAATCTGAGCACCATACCCTCAATATAGTAAGAGTGGGCACAAGCGGATCGCTGCAAGATGACCTTCATATCGGTGAGTATGTGATAGCTGAAAAAGGAATGGGCTTCGACGGCATACTTAATTTCTATCGTGACCGTGACAAGGTATGCGATCTCGAATTTGAGAGCCAATTTATGAAGCATACAGGTTGGAATAAGACTTGGGCAGCTCCTTACACTGTTGATGCCGATGCAGAACTCGTAGCTTCGATTGGTCGTGATGATATGAAGCGAGGATTTACAATCGCAGCTGTTGGATTTTATGCACCGCAAGGCAGGTGTGTGCGACTTCCTCTTGCCGACCCGGAACTCAATGCAAAGATTGAGAGTTTCCGCTACAATGGCCGTCCGATAACCAACTTCGAGATGGAGTCTGCATGTCTTCAGGGACTTTCAAAACTGCTTGGACACCGTGCCATGACAGTATGCTGCATAATCGCTGAGCGACGCGCCCAGAATGCCAACACTTCTTACAAGCACCGAGTGGTGGAACTTGGCGAGACCGTACTCAATCGTCTTGTGGAGTTTAACCCGGTCTGATAATAGATTCAAGCTTGAATGCAAAAAAAAAGCGGGATTCGTAAGAGAATCCCGCTTTTTTCTTAGTGATGTTGGTTTATTTCACGATTGCCTTTACAGACTTGCCATTTACATTTACGATGTAAAGACCATTTGCAAGGTTGAATGACATTTCAGACTCAGCTACGCCGTTGTAGTAAACGTGTCCGTCAATGCCGGCTACCACTACATTGCCTTCTGCACCAAGCACAGTGAGCGAGCCGTTGCCGGCAGCTACAGTGAACATGCCCTCAGAGACTGTGGGGAGACATTCAACTGCACTTAAGTTATAAGCCTTACCGATGCGTGCACAAGGAGCAGTGATTATATCCTCATCCTCTTTTTCCTTGCTTGAAGAGGGATCCTGAGAATATGAGTCCTTCGCATTGTCAAAATATGCCTTGTCGTAAGGTGTACCCCCCACCGGGCTTGAACCATAGACATCAAGATACATCACACCGATACCTGTGTTTTTGATGTAGTCGTAAGTGATGCCAAGGTCTGCGAGAGGAAGTTTCCACTCGTAGAACGTGTGGGCAGTTTCTGCAATCTCACCCTTGAGGTCAGCAAAACCTTCGTTACCCTCAAGTGCGGAGGGATCATAGCCAAATTGGGCTTGACCATACACATTGGTGATAGAGGGGAGGAGTCCATCCTGATAGCCATAAGTGCCAACTGTCTTGCAGTAAGCTGCATCATAGCTTGCATGACCGTCGGGAGTGGGAGTGAAGAAGCCGGGAGTGCCTACTCCGGGTTTAGTTGACCCCATCCATATTGCGTCAACACCATTGTTGAACTTAGCTCCTGGATCTCCCTCCTTGTTCCAGATACCATATGTGCCACCGATGTAACCGTCAAACGACTTATTGGGGTCAAGGTCAAAAGCCCACATCAGACGTCCGTCCATGTTGTAAGGCTTGGATTCGCCCGGCTGCTTACCTTCGCCACCGAGATCCCATACAGTATATACCATCTGAACACCGAGGTAAAGGTTTGTCTGGTCGTATGCAGCATAGATTGCATAAGAGTCAATGATGGGACGCTCATGTACACCCTTAATTGCCTGAGCCACGTCGCGAGCCACACCCTGAGCGATCATATCTTTCGCAGTCCAGTTGCTGAGAGCATTGCTTGCAGGATGACCTGTAACGTTGACAGTACGGTCACTACCATACTGGCCGTTGGGGTTGACCTTATAATAGTCGGTGTTGAGACCCTCGCCGTTGGGACCGGGATTGGGATTCGGATTGGGATTCGGATTGGGATTCGGATCTGGATTGGGGTCAGGATTCGGATTCGGGTTGGGATTGGGATCCGGGGTATTCTGATGCTCAGTGTATGAGCCATCCTGATGATACGTTGCCTTGTCTACATATACCAAGTCACCGCCACTGATCTTTTCGCCTCCATTCTGAGAGATGATAAGCCCTGTTGGAACGGGCTTGCCGGCTGGGAGTTCCCAGTACCAAACGCCATTCTTCTTAGTCATCTGGTCACCGGGCCATGTGCCGTTGTTATTACAGTTGGCCGCGTCTGTCCATGCCCATACTGTAGGTGTGCTGAATGTACCGTCATAAAGTATGTAGTGATCAGCATCGAAGTCTGGATTGGGGTTAGGGTTAGGATTCGGATCGGGATTGGGTGTCGGGTTGCTTCCGGCATTTGTCACAGTGACGGTCATTGCCGAGCTGTCAAATACAACATCATAATTGCCTGCGGGAATTGTCCAGGAGAGACATCCTGAAGCATCAACATTGTTAGCATATTTTACAACCTTCGCAGGTGTGCCAAGGGTAATGGGTGCACCTTCTGTTGCTGCACCATAGCGATTGGCGTTCATGTTGAGGTCATCCCACGTCGAACCCACATGGTCCGTTATATTGAAATAACACTGGATCTCACCTGATGCCAGCACAAACTTGACATTCTTGGCAGTATATTTGCTACCGCTCTGAGTCATGGATACG
>CAJUIJ010000043.1 GCA_910586175.1 uncultured Muribaculaceae bacterium
CCCCGCCACTCCGGCCAATATAATGACCAGGATGGGGTGGGGCTTGTAAATTTTATGTTTAAACTTTATCGGAAAATATACGAGACAAAACGATGCCAGACATATTATTATGCTTGCAGTCAATTCTTTATTAGTGCCGTTGGGGCAGAAGTTGGCTGCATTCATCAGCATTATGGCAGCAGAGGCTATCAGACCTACGACCACAGGTTTCAAGCCGCTGAACACCGCCTTTATCGCTCCGCTCTCGTTATGCCGGCGTATAAAGTGCGATAGATATATCACCATGAAGAATGGTATCACGGTTACTGCCAGGGTGGCGAGCACCGAACCTAAGATGCCCCAGATGGGCGAAGCAAGCTCCGGATTGCAGTTGGCGGGAGCCACATAGCCGATATAGGTTGCCGAATTGATGCCTATGGGTCCCGGCGTCATCTGCGAGATTGCCACTATATCGGTAAACATTTGTTCGGAAATCCAGGCATTGTCGTTCACCACGATGCGCTGCACCAGCGAAAGCATGGCATATCCGCCGCCAAACCCGAACACACCGATCTTTATATAGGCCCAAATAAGTTTCCAGTAGATTCCCATTTTGAGTGTATGAATTTATAGATTGTTTTGTTTGCGGCGTGAAAACCACCAGCACATGTATCCACCCACGGCTCCGAACACTATGTAGAGTATCGGGCTGGAGGCTGTGCCCATGTCGAGCGATATCATCAAAGCCACAATTATCGGTATCCATACCGTCTTGAGTGTCAGCTTGGCCGACTTGGCCGATGTGAGCACCGGCGCTATGATGAGTGCAACCACGCATGGACGTATTCCCATGAAGATTGCTGACAATGTACGGTTATTCTTTATGGTTTCCGGTGTCAGGAATATTGCGATGGCTAAGATAATCAGAAATGATGGGAGTATAGTGCCGAGCGATGCGGCGATGCTCCCTTTCATGCCTCGGAGCCGGTCGCCTATCGATGATGCGATGTTGACAGCGAGAATGCCCGGAATGGCTTGCGATATGGCCAGCAGGTCAATAAACTCCTCGCGTTCAATCCAATGATGTTTGTCTACAATTTCTCGTTCGATTATCGATATCATTGCCCATCCGCCACCGAAGGTGAATGCCCCTATCTTGAAGAAGGTGGCAAACAATTGCCAATATATGTTTTTGTTCTTCACTTATACCAAACTTTTACCTGTCTACCTTGCGGTTATCATACCTTACGGTTATGTCTACCTTGCGGTTATACATAAGAGTGTCCGAACTTTATATCGTCCGGACACTCTTGTTGTAAATTTTGTCAATTATGCTTCTTGTCCATCTGGCGCCACACGTACCATATGTAGGCCAATACAAATGGAATGAATATAGAGGCGTAGCTCATCGCTGTAAGCGTGAATTTAGACGATGAGGCGTTGCGTATAGTCAGTGAGCTCATCGGATCGCTGAATGAGGGGAGAAATGCAGTCTCTCCATATCCGGCAGTCCAGAATAGCGATGCCACAACAAGGAATGTGCCGAAGCCGGCAAACCATATGCCGGAAGTGCAATGATTGGCGAAGATGGAGCGAATCACTCCTGCCAATACAAGCACCACGCCGATTACCCATGTGGTGATAATCCACCATTGGTCCACCATATTGAAGAAGTATTTATGTGGTGTCACGCTCACAGATGCGTTGCGGCCATCCTCCGTGATCACTGTGTAACCGTCACTGAGCCAGAGCACTGCCGTGAAGGCCAGGAACATCACCACGAATATGCCACCGTTGATGAAGAGCTTGCGCTTCAGCACCATGAAAAGTTCGTTGTCATCTATACGGTTCATCATATAAAGACAGGCCAGTGTGCGTGCCAAGAAGAGCACGGTCACTCCAAGCAGCAGATTCTGCCACGTGAATATGGCCTCGAAGCCATGGGTCGGGCCCCACTGCGATATCACCGGTGAGCCTACGGTGAGAAGGTTGTCGCGGTTCACGCTGAAGTCGCCGCCGAAGAAGAAAAGCGCCACTGCCTCACCAAGGAGTATTGTGCCTATGCTGCCGTTGATAAAGAGAAATGCATCGTAAGTGCGTGTGCCGTAGAGGTTACCCTTCTTCCGGCGATATTCATAACTTACCGCCTGAAGCACGAAGCTGAAAAGAATCAATATCCATAACCAGTATGCACCGCCGAAGCATGTGGAATAATAGAGCGGGAATGAGGCGAAGAGTGCGCCGCCAAATGTCACCAAGGTGGTGAAAGTCAGCTCCCATTTGCTGCCCATTGCTGATATAATCTCATCGCGGCGCTTGTCGTTGATGCCAAGCCCGAATATCATGGACTGTCCCCCTTGCACAAAAAGCAGGAATACGAGTATGCCTCCCAATACGGAGATCAGTAGCCACCAGTAGTTTTGAAGTTGTTCGAGTGCCATATCTTTTATGCTTTTTCAGGGGTATATAATTCTTCTTTCGATCTCTTGTCGACATATTTGCACATGATGCTCACCTCTGCCGCAAGCAGAATGGTGAATACTGCCGCAAACATCCAGAATGTAAGCACCACAGATCCGACCGGTATATCGGATATGGCTGCGATAGTCGGCAATATGTCCTGGATTGTCCAGGGTTGACGGCCTACCTCTGCCACTGCCCAGCCTGCCTCGGAGCATATCCACATCAGTGGCACGGAAACCATGGCAAGCAAATAGAACCAGCGGGCCTTGTTGATCCATCCCTTGTAATATACGAGGATAAGAGCGAGCACATAGAATGCAAGGAAATATGAACCTAAGACCACCATGACCCTGAACATTGTGAATGTCAGACCCACCGGCGGAATCGCCTCTTTAACATCTTTGAAATAAGCGTATCCGAAATATGGATAATTCACCTTCAGCTCGTCGGCAGCTTTCTGCATGGCTGCCTTGTCTCCGGCACGTCTTGCAGCATCAAATTCTTCAAGCGACTTGTGGGCCAGCTTGCCTCGTGCTATGCGGTCAGCATAGCTCACGGTGTTGACGGTGTCGCCGTTCTCGTTTATCGTGTAACCGTTCACAATATCGCTGATTCCCGGCACAAATGAGTCGACCTTGTGGTTGGCCAGGATGGAAAGGCCATAAGGAATAGACACCTCGAAGAGATACTCCTCCTCATCGTTGTCCCACTCTTTGTCGGGGTTGACGATACCCACAGCTGTGAGCGACTGCCCTGTGGATCCATGATAGAGACCCTCCATGGCTGCGAGTTTCATGGGCTGATGCTTGGCCACCTGCACAGCAGAACCATCGCCGGTATACATGGTCAGAAGCAGGCCTGCAAGACCGAACCATGCACCCGCCTTGATCGAGTTGACTGCAAACTCTCGGTTGCGTCGCTTCCATAGCATATAGCAGCTCACGCCTATCACGAACACACCGGCGAGTGCCCATCCGCTGAACACCGAATGGAAGAACTTGTTGATGGCGATAGGGGAGAAGAGTGCCCAGAAGTCATTCATCACGTTGCGCATCTGAGCCGGGTCAAACTCCATGCCCACCGGATATTGCATCCATGCGTTAGCCACAAGAATCCATAATGCCGATATCGATGCCCCTATAGCTGTGAGCCATGTGGAGGCAAGGTGGAATTTAGGACTCACCTTGTTCCAGCCAAAAAACATCACAGCTCCAAATGTCGCCTCCATGAAGAATGCCACCACGCCCTCTATGGCCAATGGCGCACCGAAGATGTCGCCTACAAACCAGGAATAATTGCTCCAGTTGGTGCCAAACTCAAATTCGAGAATCAAACCGGTGGCCACACCCACTGCAAAGTTGATTCCAAACAGTGTCATCCAGAACTTCGTAGCCTTAAGCCAATTTTCTGACTTGGTGCGAAGATACATGCTCTCCATGATGGCCACCAGCACCGACAGACCCAAGGTGAGCGGCACGAAAAGCCAGTGGTAGATCGCGGTCATGGCAAACTGCAGCCGTGACCAGTCAACTACATCAATCAAGTTTTCCATATTAATATTTTTAGATTATTTTTGCTATACTGTGCAGAAACTGCTTATTACTGCAAAATTAGTAATTTTTTGCAAATTTCAAATATTTTTCACGATTTCATTTTTTTTGCACCTCCTTTTCGTTTTCTCACTTAATTTTCTTAATTTTGCATTGACAGTATCGCAATGCCTCTAACCTTATGGGGCGGTAATTACTGTCATACAAATTTTTAATTATAAAAAGACATTATTACGAACATATAATATGGCACTCTGGTTTGAATGTAAAGTCAAATACGAACGCATGATGGACAATGGCATGATGAAAAAGGTCAACGAGCCTTATCTTGTCGATGCCCTCACATTCACCGAGGCTGAAGCCCGTATCATAGAAGAGCTGAAGCCACGCATATCAGGCGACTATTCGGTGGCTTCAGAGAAGAAAACCAAGATCTCGGAGGTTTTCTTCAACGAGAATGGCGACCGTTGGTATCTCGTCAAGGTAAATATGATTACCTACGATGAGCGTAGCGATAAGGAGAAGAAGACCATGCAGCAGATGCTCGTGCAAGCCGTTGACATAGAAGATGCACTCGACAAGTTCAAGGAGGGTATGAAGGGCACTATGTCTGACATGGAGATTGCCGCCGTATCGGAAACCCTGATTATGGATGTTTTCCCGATTGACCTCTCTGCTGACAAATAATCGATACATCGTGCTGTAAGTGTAGCTGACAAAATCATGAGTATAGCTGACAATATAAGGGAACTTCATTGCGAACTCCCCGATGGGGTAAGGCTCGTAGCCGTATCAAAGTTTCATCCGGTGGAGGCTCTTCGCCAGGCTTATGATGCAGGCCAGAGACTATTCGGCGAAAGCCGTGTGCAGGAACTGTTGCAGAAGATCCCTCAGATGCCGGCTGATGTGCAGTGGCATTTCATAGGTCATCTGCAAACCAACAAGGTGCATCAGCTCATAGGCCGCACTGCCCTCATTGAAAGTGTCGACTCGGAGCGGCTTCTCGAGCTTATTGATCGCAAGTCGGCAGAGGCAGGTGTGGTGACACGCGTGCTCATGCAGGTGCATGTGGCCCGTGAGGAAACCAAGTTCGGCTTTCTTCCCGAGGAAATCTTCGATTATTTCAGGGCCCGTAAGTTTGAATCTCTTCAAGCCACTCACATATGCGGAATTATGGGTATGGCAAGCAATTCAGACGACAAACATCTCGTGGAGCATGATTTCATGCTAATCCGTGAAGTTTACGATGAAGTGTTACGTATAGCCCCTGACCTTGTTGGCTTCGATACACTGTCGATGGGCATGAGCGGAGATTGGCCTTTGGCCGTGAAACAAGGAAGTAACCTTGTCAGGGTAGGCACCGCAATCTTCGGCAACCGCGAGTATTGATTCTTTACAATCAGGCACCGAACCATGAAAATATTAAAATCTTAATATCAAAACAATAATTATGAAAGAATCTGCAATTGCAACATCGCCCTCTCATAAGCAGGGCAACATTGTGGCTATTGTGGCGATGTTTTTCCTCTTCGCCATGATATCCTTTGTGACCAACCTTGCCGCTCCGCTCGGCACTATATGGAAGAACAGTTACGAGTGGTCGGGCATGGTCGGCAACTTTATGAATTTCTTCGCATACCTCATCATGGGTATTCCCGCAGGCACGATGCTGACACGCATCGGCTACAAGAAAACGGCTCTGTGGGCCATGGCTATCGGTGCGGTGGGTGTATTTCTGCAATATCTATCCGGTCTCTTCGGAGGCGATGTGGAAACCTTCACTGTTTCCGGCACCCCGGTGATGCTCAACTTTATCATCTATCTACTCGGTGCTTTCGTGTGCGGTTTCTGTGTGTGTATGCTCAACACAGTGGTCAACCCGATGCTCAACATGCTCGGTGGCTATGGCAAGAAGGGTAATCAGCTCTTGCAACTCGGAGGCTCGCTCAATTCTCTTGCCGGTACTCTCACACCGCTCTTTGTGGGTATGCTCATAGGAACTGTTACCAAACAGACCTCCATGTCAGACGTTGCTCCGCTGCTCTGGATTGCCATGGGTGTATTTGTGGTGGCTTTCATCATCATATCTTTTGTAAATATTCCTGAACCGCATATTCAGAAGAAAGGTGCGGTAAAGGTGAAGAATACCCATAGTGCCTGGAGCTTCCGTCACACAGTGCTCGGTGTGGTAGGTATCTTCTTCTATGTCGGTATTGAGGTAGGTATTCCCGGTGTGCTGATTTTCTATCTGAGTGACCCGGTGGCCTCAGGAGTTACCGAAAACGGCACAGCGGTAGCCGGTGCTGTGGCTGCTGTTTATTGGTTGCTGATGCTTGTGGGTCGTCTCTCCTCTTCTGCCATATCGGGTAAGGTGAGCAGCAAGGTGCAGCTCACTGTGGTGTCGGCGACTGCAATAGTCTTGATTTTGCTTGCCATCTTCATGCCCTCGTCAATTCGTGTCTCTATGCCGGCTTATTCGGTAGAATCAGGCTTCAGCATGGCACAGGTGCCCATTTCGGCCCTCTTCCTTGTGTTGTGTGGTCTCTGCACTTCTGTGATGTGGGGCGGTATCTTCAATCTCGCTGTGGAGGGACTTGGCAAATATACAGCCCAGGCGTCAGGTATCTTTATGATGATGGTGGTAGGCGGTGGCGTTATGCCGCTTATCCAGAATGCAATAGCCGATAATGTCGGTTATATGGCATCTTACTGGCTTGTCATCGTTATGTTGGCATATCTTTTCTATTATGCCATAGTGGGCAGCAAGAATGTAAACAAGGATATTCCTGTCAATGAGGAGGAGGAACTCGAAATCCCCGATGCTCTTTGATTTTACGACATTAGGTGCGTGTGTCTTTGCAGACACACGCATCACCCATAGCATAATCATGGTGTGCATCTCTTTGCGGACATGCACATCGCACCAATCAAATTAAGTACTCATGGATATAAACACAATGAATTCGGCCGCCGATAATTTGCGCGTGCTGATTGCCGAGATGGTTGAAAAGGCTAATTCCGGTCATCCCGGAGGCGCGATGGGTGCCGCCGATTTTATCAATGTGCTCTATTCTCAGTTTCTCGTCTATGATCCGGCCGATCCGCATTGGTTCATGCGCGACCGTTTCTTCCTCGATCCGGGTCATATGTCGCCCATGCTTTATAGTGTGCTCGCCCTCGCCGGCAAGTATTCTATTGACGACCTGAAGAATTTCCGTCAGTGGGGCAGTGTCACTCCGGGTCATCCCGAACTCGATGTGGAACGTGGTATAGAGAATTCTTCCGGTCCGCTCGGTCAGGGTCATGTATTCGCAGTAGGTTGCGCCATAGCCGAGCGTTTCCTTGCAGCCCGCTTCGGTGAGGTTGTCGCTCACAAGACTTATGCGTTTATATCTGACGGTGGCGTACAGGAGGAGATTTCGCAGGGTGCCGGTCGTATTGCCGGTCACTTGGGTTTGCATAATCTCATCATGTTCTATGATGCAAATGATGTGCAGCTCTCCACCAAGGTGGCTGCTGTCGATACCGAAGATGTTGCTACCAAGTATCGCGCTTGGGATTGGAATGTACTCGAGGTGGATGGTTCTGACCCACTCGCCATAGCAGATGCACTTATGCTCGCTCGCGAGGAGCGCGAAAAGCCTACTCTGATCATCGGTCATACAGTCATGGCCCGCAAGACTCTTACGGCTTCCGGTGAATCGATGGAGGGTGCAGTCTCCACTCACGGTCAGCCACTATCAAAGGCGGGTGTAGATATTGCAACCACTGTGCGTAATCTCGGTGCTGATCCTGAGAATCCATGGGTTATCCGCCCCGAAGTGAAACAGCTTTATGCCGACCGCGCCCGTGAACTCTCTGAATTAGTGGCTAAGCGCCGCACTCAGTTTGCAAAGTGGGCTGAAGAGAATCCTGATCAGGCAAGCTTGCTCCGGAGTTATATCAATATGGAGCTTCCCGCACTCGACTGGAGCAACGTGGAGATCAAGCCCAACCAACCCACTCGCGCCGCTTCTGCAGCTTGCCTTGGTTATCTTGCCGAGCATGTCGGCAATATGATTGTCTCGAGTGCAGACCTTTGCAATAGCGACAAGACTGACGGTTTCCTAAAGAAGACCGGCGAGCTGATGAAGAATAATTTCTCAGGAGGATTCCTGCAGGCAGGTGTCGCCGAACTCACAATGGCTTGCATTATGAATGGTATAGTGCTCCATGGCGGTATGTATGCGGCTTGTGGCACATTCTTCGTATTCAGCGATTATATGAAGCCCGCTATTCGCATGGCTGCCTTGATGGAACTTCCCGTGAAGTTCGTTTATTCGCACGATTCATTCCGTGTGGGTGAGGATGGTCCCACTCATGAGCCTATTGAGCATGAGGCCCAGATGCGTCTGCTTGAGCAGATGGCCAATTTGAGTGGCAGACGTTCACTCCTTGTGATCCGTCCGGCCGACGGCGCCGAGACAGTAGCCGCTTACAAGATGGCTATGGAGAATGACAAGACTCCCACGGTGCTTATCTTCTCGCGTCAGAATCTTGAGGATCTTCCGGGTGAGAACCGTCGTGATGAAGCTATGAAGGCATGTAAGGGAGGTTATGTGGTGCGTCATGCCACTGACCCCAACCTCGTGCTTGTGGCCAATGGTAGCGACGTAGCGCTTCTGCTCCACGCAGCAGAGCAGCTTGAGGCAGACGGTGTCCGTGCCCAGGTGGTCTCTATGCCGAGCATAGGCCTGTTCGAGGAGCAATCAGAGGAGTATATAGCCAAGGTGCTTCCGTGTGGCGTGAAGACATTTGCTCTCACATCCGGTCTTCCATCGGTCTTCGCTCCGGTGATGCGTGGAGACTGGGAAGTTATGGGTATGCAACGTTTCGGCGCATCAGCCCCTGCCAAGGTGCTTGAGGAGAAATTCGGCTATACGGTAGAAAGCGTGGTGAATCGTATCAGAAGATTCCTCGCTAAATAAGCGACAATGAACAAAGCTTGTGGAACGTGGCAAGATTACCTATATTGGTAAGATTACCTATATTTAGGTATTGTGGAGCGAGGTAATATGGTGTAAATTTGCAATGTTTAAGGATTATATTACCGACCTTGATCTTAATGCCTGTTTAGAAACCACGTAGCCATTATTGTCGCGGCATATGAATGACCGCAAAATCAAAGGCCCACATCTTATGATGCGGGCCTTTGGCTTGTTTGGCATAGTGGCAGCCGGCCAATTCAACAACTTATAACGATGGTTCGTCAGGAAGTGTTATGTCGATGGGTTGCTTGCTTACAGGATGAGTGAAATCTATACGGTGCGATTGCAGGGATATGCCGCCGTTGCGGTTGCTTCGCTTAGCCCCATATTTGAGGTCTCCCTTTATAGGATGCCCCATGGCGGCGAGTTGTGCCCTTATCTGATGCTTGCGCCCGGTGAGGAGTTCTATCTCCAATAGTGTGTAACGGTCGAGGCTCTCTATTGTGCGGTAGCGCAGACGTGACAGCTTTGCATCTTTGTTGCTCTTGTCGGTTACGAATGTCTTGTTGATTCTGCCGTCCGATACAAGATAGTCTTCGAGCATTCCCTCCGGCTTTTCAGGATGTCCCTCCACTATGGCGTGATACGTCTTGTGCACTTCTCCCTCACGAAACATGCGGTTCATCCTCTCCAATGCCTTTGAGGTGCGTGCAAACACCACAAGTCCCTCTACAGGCCTGTCTATGCGGTGTGTCACACCGCAAAACACATTGCCGGGCTTGTTGTACTTCTCTTTGATATACTGCTTGACAATCTCCGAGAGGGGAGTGTCGCCGGTCTTGTCACCTTGCACTATCTCACCCACAGCCTTGTTTACGATTATCAGGTGATTGTCTTCGTAGATTACTTCCATTATATTAATGTTTGTTGGCTTGCAGCTTTATTTTAATTGCATAATAACAAAAAAAGCGAATCAAGAAGATTCGCTTTCCTTAGTGGCGGGAGCAGGACTCGAACCTGCGACCTTTGGGTTATGAGCCCAACGAGCTACCACTGCTCCATCCCGCGTTGTGATTTCGAGTGCAAAATTACAACTTTTTTTTGAAACTGCAAAATTTTTAGCGTTATTTTTTAGTATCTTTTATTGACGGTTAACTCAATGGCTTGATAAATAGCTTTATAGTATTTTTAAAATAAAAGCCGCAACAGCTTGAAGCATGTTCAAACTGTTGCGGTAATTTAATAACTATCGGGTTATGTCAGATGCTTTGGCTGACCTCCCATACAAATGCGCGAAGCCCGAGCTTCGGTTTCTCTTCATCAATGGTGCGGAGTCGCGCAAGGAGTGGTTCCACTCGGTCGTCCTCTACCATTGTAATCATCGCTGAGGCAAGCGAAGGCCATGCATGTGTGCCGAGGTGCGGGTCGCCGGTCTTGCTGCCACGGCCCTGCACTGTGCCGAAGGCAGTATACCCCCTGCATGAGCTGGCATTTAATGCCTCTAACACTTTCTCATGGTGCGCGAGGTCATATGCTATGAATATTGCTTTCATCTTATTTCTTCTTTTCGTGTTTAAGTCTAAGTTGCTTGCGCTGGTTCTTGATGCCGTTGCCTGCGAACACACAGTATAGCACCGGCACGAAGAGCAGTGTGAGGATAGTGGAGAATGTCAGACCGCCAATCACTGCCACACCCATAGGTCGCCACATCTCTGCACCTTCGCCCGAGCCTATGGCCATAGGCACCATACCAAGGATTGTGGTGAGCGTGGTCATGACCACGGGGCGCAAGCGTGAGCGACCACCATCGATCACGGCGCGTCTTATCGACATGCCGCGCTCGCGGTTGAGCGTTATGTAGTCGATTAGCACGATACCGTTTTTCACTACAATACCGATAAGCATGATGGCTCCGATCATCGACATGATGTTGAGAGTATGTCCGGTGAGCCACAAAATCAGGAACACACCTGAGAATGCGAACAGCAGCGAGGTCATGATGATGCCGGGGTATGTGAATGACTCGAACTGTGCGGCCATCACGATATACACCAATATTATAATAAGCAAACCGAGCATGAGCAGGTCGCCAAACGAATCCTGTTGGTCTTCATATGTACCGGCAAGTTCTATGTTTATACCTGCCGGAAGTGTCATGTTGTCGATCTCAGCTTCAGCATCGGCCACCACCTGACTCAGTGGTACACCATCCACCACAGCCGACACCGTGATGACACGTTCGCGGTCCTTGCGCTCGATAGTCGGAGGGGTAAACCTTTCCACCACCTTGCCGAGTTCCTTGAGGCGTATGCCTTGTCCGGTTGAAGTGTAAATCATGATGTTCTCGATATCCGATATCTGTGTGCGGTGCTCCGGAGCATACATCACTTTTATATCATACTCCTCGCCATCCTCACGATATTGCGAGGCTGTGGCACCGTTGATACGGTTGCGCAGGTAATATGCAGCTGTCTGAAGGCTGATGCCATACATCGAGAGTTTCTCGCGGTCGAAGTCCACCTGATATTCCGGCTGGTAATCCGAGCGCGATATAGTGATGTCGGCCGTGCCATGAATACCCGATAGTATCTGCTTGAGCGTGCGGGCCACGCTGTCGGTCTCTTCGAAGTCGTAACCGTAAATCTCGAAGTCTACGGTGGCCTGGCCACCCATACCGCCGCTCATGCCACCGCCTACCATAACCTGGGCTTTCTTGAAGTCAGGGAATTCGCGGTCTATATCCTCACGCATGGAGTTAGCTATCTCCACGATGCCGCGCTTGCGCTCGGTGCTCGGGGTGAGACTTATGTTCATGGAGATAATGTGTGCACCGTTGTCGGAGAGTGAGGCGAAAGTATTGTCAGAGCTTGCAGGACCTACTGTATAGTTCGACACCTTGATTTCCGGATATTTCTTGCGCCAAAGCGAATCAAGTCTGCTTGTCACCTCCTGTGCGTATTCTACTCGAGAGCCGATCGGCAGCTCCAGGTTCACACCTATACGTGCGTTATCTTGAGTGGGAATAAACTCTGTGCCGACACCTTTCATAAGGAATATGGAGCCCACGAAGATGCCGAGACACACCAGTATTGTCACTGTGCGGTGACCCACCACTTTGTGCAGCATTCGTGCATACCAGTCGTCGAATGCATCAAGGGCATGCTCCACTGGTGTGTACCAATTCTTTTTCTTCTTACCGGTCTTGTCCTCATCACGCAGACGCAGCCACTGCGAGCAGAGCATAGGTGTTAGCGAGAGAGCGCAGGTGGTGGAGATTATCATCATGATGGTCACCATCCATCCGAGCTGGCGGAAGAGCACACCGGTCATGCCGGTGACAAGGGTAAGTGGGAAGAATACAGCGATAAGAGTCAGCGTGGAGGCGATTACGGAGATTGCAACCTCGTTGGTGCCGTGCACGGCTGCCTGCTTCGGGTCAGCACCTCGCTCTATGTGGGTCGTCACATTCTCAAGCACCACTATGGCATCGTCGACGACCATACCGATAGATATGGAGAGTGCCGATAGCGAGATGATGTTTAGAGTATTACCGGTGGCAAACAGATAGATGAACGATGCGATGAGCGACACCGGTATCGTGATTACGATAATCATGGTGGCACGCCAACGTCCCAGGAACAGGAACACTACAATCATCACGAAGACCAGTGCATAGAGCACTGTCTCTACGAGCGAGGCGATGGTGTTGCGGATATTGTCAGATGTATCGACAATCACACCTATCTTGATGTCGGAGGGGAGGTTCTTCTCCAGCTTGGGAAGCATTTCCTTAACCTTGTTGGAGATTTCCACAGAGTTGGCGCCTGATTGCTTCTGAATGACAATCATTGCACCCTCCTCACCATTGTTGTATGATTGCTGGGTACGCTCCTCGAGTGTATCCTCCACGCGGGCCACATCTTTAAGATATACTATCTTGCCGTTGAAGCTACCTACTGGTATATCCTTGAGCTGTGCAGTGTTGTCAAATTCTCCCTGCACGCGGAGTGCGTAAGTGTTGGAGCCGATATCAAATGATCCGCCCGGCACGTTGCGGTTTTCTGCACCTATTACGTTAGAAACCTGTTCCACCGAGAGGTTGTAGGCTTCAAGTCGGTTCGGGTCTATATATATGTGCACTTCTCGTTTCGGTGCACCTGATATCGACACTGTGCCCACTCCGTCAATTCGAGCCAACGGGTTGGCAACATTCTCGTCAAGTATCTTGTAAAGACCCGGCATTGACTCGCTGGCCTGCACAGAGAGCAGGCAGATAGGTATCATGTCGGTAGAGAACTTGAAGATGATTGGGTTGTTCACGTCATCGGGTAGCGATGACTCCACCATGTCGAGTTTGTCGCGCACATCATTGGTAAGCACGTCAATATCATAACCATATTCAAATTCGAGGGTGATGACCGATGTGTTCTCGCGCGAGGTGGACGACACATGCTTGAGGTGCTCCACTGAGTTGAGCGTGTTTTCAAGCGGTTTGGTGACATTCTGCTCTATATCCTTTGCGCTCGCACCCGGATACATCGTAATCACCATGATGGTGTTGGTGTCGATGTCGGGATAGAGGTCTATAGGGAGTTTGGCCAGGGAGAATAGTCCCAGGATAATCACCGTCACAAAGCAGAGCAGTGTGGTGATTGGCCTTCTTACTGCTGATCCGTAGAGACTCATTTCGCTACATTCACTTTAATTCCGTTAGCCAGTTTGGCTTGACCGGATGTTACGACTTGCGAACCTGACTCCACACCCGAGATAAGCTCGTATTCGTTGCCGAGGCGCTGACCGAGTTCCACTTGGTTGAAGCTTACTGTTCCATCTGAATTAAGCACATATACATACTGGTTGCCTGAACCCTGCTGTTTCACCACTGCCTTGTCGGGCACTACCACGCGGTCTGCCTTGCCGAGGTTGAGCGTAGCGCGACCGAACATGCCGGGAAGCACTCTGCCATCTGCATTTGGAAGTGTTATCTCCACTCCGAATGTGCGGCTCTGGGCATCGACGGTGGGCATTACAGTGCTGACTACACCTGAGAATTTCTCATCGCCATATGTGTCGAATGTGATTGCGGCCGGCATCCCTTTATGCACTTTGGGAAGTTCGCTCTCGGTCACGTTTATCACAAGTTTGACCGGCTGTATGCGCGCTACTGTGACGATGGGCAGATTGCCGGTCATGTCGCCCGGATCATAGTTGCGGGCTGTCACTACACCGGAGATGGGGGAGGTGAGCACTGTGTTTTCGCGTGCGTTGCGAAGTGTGCGTTCCGCCTGGCTAAGTGAGTTCTTGGCGTTGGTGAGCTGTATCTCCATGTTGTCTACCTGCTGCTTTGTGCCGCCACCGATTTTGTAAAGCTCCATGGCACGGTTGTAGTTGAGCTGCACGTTTTTGAGATTGGCGCGTGCATTGTCTACCTGTGTTTCGTAGCTGAAAGTGTTCACGTCGTCGAGCACTGCCACTCGTTGGCCTGCCGAGACGCGCTGACCTTCATCCACAAGTATCTGCTTGATGCGGTTGGGCATCGATGAGGAGATATTGTTGATTATCTGAGCCTCCACCGTAGCTGTGTAGGTGCCGAGCTGGTCCACCACTCGAGAGTGTACGGTCTCTACCTTTACCACCGGGATTTTCTCTTCGGCTTTCTTGCCGTCATCTTTTTTCTCTTCGCCGGAGCAGCCGGTAAGCACCAGGGCTCCGAGCATCAATTTTAAAATGCTGCTTTTATTCATGATGTGGGTTTATTTTTCAGTTTTGTAATCGGTCGGTATTCCGAGTGCTTCCTCCTTACCTAAGAGCACATCGAGTTCGGTGGTGCTCACAAGATAATTATATATAGATTGCAGATACGAAAGTTGCGAGGAGGTGTATGCCAACTCGCTGTCGCGCAGGTCAAGGTAAGTTGCTGCCCCTATCTCGAAGCTCTTTTGCATGATTTCGTGCGCTTTTTCTGCCTGTTTCACACCCTGTTCGCTCGAACCTATCTGCTTTACCTCACGGTTGATGTTGTCAAGAGCGAGTTGCACCTGCATGTCGAGTGAGTTGACGAGGTTCTCGCGCTGGAGTTCGAGTTCTTTCACCTGCACTTGGGCCTGACGCACTTTCTGATATTTCGATGTGCCTGAGAAGATTGGCACTGAGAGTGCAAGCGCCACGTTGCTGTAGGGGTTGAATTGCTGGTTCTTGAGTGCATTGCCGTTGCTCATGGCATTCCACGCTATATTGAATTGTGTGGATAGCGTCGGTATCCAGGCAAATTTCTGGAGTGTGACGTTCTGCTTGGCAAGCTTGTGGTTTATATCAAGTGATCTCAGTGAGGTGTTACCTGCGAGTGAGTAGTTCCCCTCGAGGTTGTAACCATACATCTCGCGCTTCATGTCGCTGAGGTCGATGGTCGGCATAACGATGACGTTGGCATCCATGCCCATCAGCACTTTGAGCTGCAGTGCGCATTGTTTCACCGATATGTCGGCCTGAAGTAACTCAGGCTCCACGTTGGTTACTTGCACCGAAGAGCGTAGCACATCATATTCGGAAGCGGTGCCCTGCTCAAACTGTTTCTTGTAAAGGTCGGCATTAAACTTGGCGAGGTCATAATTTTGCTGTATCACCTTGCGCGAGTCTATGGCAAGCATCAACGCGTAGTATGCCTTGTTGATATTGTTAACCAAGTCAAGTCGGGAAGCGCGTGCATCCTCAAGAGTTTGCAATATCTGTGTGTCGCTTATGCTTATTGATTTCCATAACTGGGCGTTGACCAGAGGCATGGCTGCGCTGAAGCCGAAGTTCCAGTTGTTGTCTGTACCCATTTTGATGGTTTGCGACTGGCCTCCCATATTCATGCTCATGCTCTGCAGCTCTATGCTGCGCTGGTAGGCTCCCGAAAAGTCTATGCTCGGAAAGAGACTCGCCAGAACCTCTTTCTTACTGTAGTCCATTCGTTTCACCTCCAAGTTGGCCACCTTGATTGTGGGGCTCTCCTGCAACGCTATCGACACGCATTCTTCGCGCGATAGTCGCAACGTGTCGGTCGAAACCTGCGCCGAGGCCGTCATGGCCATGCCCGCAGCTATGAGTGCGGACAGTGTCTGTCTTGTCAACTTCATTTTTTATTAGTGAATTGTTTTGTTTCCGATGTCGTGAGTCTGTTATGTTTTCAGCGAAATTAAGAAATGCTTTGGTGAGTATTTTCGGTGCTTTCAGCTCTGTTTATGATGTATTTACATGGAATGAAATTTGGGTGTCAGTTTCTCTAACGTTTCCATCCCCTTTGCTGTGGCGATGCTGCGAAGTGTGCCTAATGCTATTGTTCGGTAAGCATCTATTAATGTTATCTCTGCCGGGAAGAACTCCTCCATACGTTTCAAAGATTCCATCTGCACATGAAATAAGGGAAGCATGATGTTATAATTAACATCCTTGCGGAGCACTCCTTGACGCACACCTAATTTTATGGCTTGCCAGACTGAGTTTCGCCACTTGCGCGTATTGTTGTCGTACTCACTTCGCAAGTGACGGTAGCGTATGTCCATATCTCTAAAGAATTTAGCACTTAGTCTCTGCATAGCCTTCTGATGAAAAAGCAATATTTCCGCCAATGCTTCCATAACATTGGCAGACCTCTTGATTATCTCTTCAACTTGATCGGAATGGCATTTTTCCATACGCTCAAGTATTGCTTTGATCATGTTGTCTTTGCTGCCGAAAATCTCGTACAATGTGCGTTTGGATATTGTGAGCTTTTTGGCCAGATAGTCCATCGTTGTGCTCGACAGTCCTTTTTCTGCCATTATCTCAAATATCCGGTCGCTCAATTCTTCGTAATGCGGTGATGTAATTTCGTTCTTGTACATTGCGGCGCAAATATACAACAAAAAACTGAAAACTTAAAACAAGTTTTCAGTTTTTTATAGGGGCCAATGTAAAAATGCAGTTGAAATGTTAGAAATTTTTCAATGTAATTGCGGTCGGCTAATGGAACGGCGATTTCCAAATCGCCATTAACGTCCATTAACATAAAGCAGGCAGACGGCGATTTGGAAATCAAAGGTATTAACTTATTTTCCCAACTCGCATCCAAAGGCAAAGGAACATGTTAAATTTTATGCACGCTGAACGCGCCTTTGGCGCATGAGGACGCGAAACTTTCGCGGAACTCCTTTT
>CAJUIJ010000044.1 GCA_910586175.1 uncultured Muribaculaceae bacterium
AATCGCCATAGATTGCGTGAAACTATCACATTCATCTGAAATATATAATGATTCCCGATATATTCCTTACGACTGTCAGCAAAACTTTGCGCTAACATATTCAATCTTTCAGTCAGTTTGAACAAGTCATCAACTCTTCGCTCTGACAATCCAATTTTAGAAGTTTGTCCCTCTCTAATAGTGTACAGTATTATCGGAATTGGCCTATAGCTTATAGTAGATGCATGGCTTACTATATCAAGACAAAAATCTACATCTTCATACAGCACATTCTCACAAAACTTAATATTCGATTTTTCAAGGAATTCTTTTGATATCACATAATGCCATGCAGTCCATGAAACACTCTGCTTCTCCATAAATTCCTTACCATTATATACTTTCGCATCATTATCCTTAAATTTTAATTCATTATTACATTTACCATTAACTACATTATAAGAATCTAACAATAAAACATCTACCGGACTATCTTTCAATACTTTTTCTATTTTTTCAAATATATCATCACCATTGAATGCATCATCATCATCGATATTAATAAGATATTTTCCTATAGCTTTTGCAAATCCAACATTCCTCCCTTTTCCTTGTCTACCATTTTGAGGAAGCCTGATAACTTTCACATTGAGCCCTTCATCTGGAAATTCAGATAATACCTTCATTACAGAAGCTGAAATATCTTCTGTGGAGCAATCATCTACAACTATAACCTCAAAGTTATCTTGTGGATATTTTTGTTTAAAGATGCTACGCAAGCAATACCCTATTCTCTGCGAACCATTATAGGTCGGAATAATAACTGAAAACAAAGGCTTTCCCATCTTTAAGCTTGATTATATCGTCCTTCCCAACGATTGATTATTATTCTATCCAATATCCCCCCTCGTCTTTTCTTGCTCTTAGATAACTTATCCACCCCCTTTTCAACCGAATCACAAAGTGATCCGAGACTAAAGCCTTGAATATTTTCATCCATTACCATATCCAAGCGCCTCTTCTCTACTTCCGCAAGATGCATACGTTTCTTCATGACATTATACAATCCCTCCTCATCATGAGATTCAAAAATAAAATCCGACATCCCTTTCAAAAGGCTTTCCGAACATCCACATCCCCTTGACACCGCGCAAATGGCACCGGCAGCCATCGCCTCATTGACCACCAAACCCCATGTGTCCATATGGCTCGGAAGTATGAACATATCCGTGTGCTGATAATAGCCTCTCAATTCCTCCGGCCTTTTGAACTCTATAATCTTAACCTTACCACAGGCTATTGCCTCCAGCCCGCTTCTCTCCGGACCTTCGCCAATTATCAACAAATCAGGCACCTCACTCCCCTCATTTTCAACCAACCGATTATACGCGCGTATCAAGCCATCAATATTCTTACGCTCTACAAGTCTCCCCACAGTCAAGAAATAAGGCTTATCATAAGGACGCTCCGACGGAATCCGCCAAAAGTCATTGTCCACAACATCTATCCCATAGAATATCCTATCTTGATCGAAGCCCCAATACTTTCCTGTTGCATCCCACTGCTTTGCAGGATACAGCATGGCATCAACTCCATTATAAACTCCTCTCTTAATCCTATTCACAACCCAAGACCGAGGCGTCACATCAATCTTCGAGTCATCAAACACGATAACCCTCCTGTCACGCTTATTCGCCCATGCAGTAGCCACGGCACCAGAAGGAAAAGCAATCGCCCCTGATATTATGATATCAGGATTCAAATCATCAAGCAACTTCATAAGCCTTGGCTTTATTTCCGAAGGATTCAAATCCTCCATTGCCGACTCCGGATAAAGAATATGCCAATAAGCGTCAGAACTCTCGGCATTAGAGCCGGCAAACGAATAAGGGCTACCCTTACCGGCAATCTCAACCACCTGAAAACTGTCGCCACGCGACTCAAACCGCTCCCGCAGAGCAGCAAGCCGAGCCGGCCAATAAAGCCGAAAATCAGTATGCAAAGCAACTATCCTCATCTTCTAAAATGAAAATTTTAAGACAAAACTAACATATTGCCCAAGGGCAAACATATTTTTATTGTCTCTTATAAATTCTGTACTTACGCTTGATCTGAAGCTTTGGAGTACCGAAATTAATCAATAATCCATGGTCAATTCCAGTAGCAGTAAGATAATTAACCAACTGTACCTCATGTTCCAGTACCAAGGCAGATACAGCCTTAAGCTCAACTATAATGGAATTGGCAACCATTAAATCTGCACGATAATCTCCTATTACTACATCATCATACACCACTGAAATAGGCACTTCTTGTCTCACATCTATCCCCCTTTTTTCGAGCTCGATTACTAAGCCTCTTCGATACAGTACCTCAAGATAACCTGGCGCAAGCTTACCTGCAACCACATAAGCACAATCGATTATATCCTTAATAACCTTCTCAATATCCATCACTATACACATTAAATAAAAATATGTCCCGGCGAAGCCGGATATGTGGCGCAAAGCGCCCATGTCTCCATTTTAAAGACAGAACTAACATATGCCTACGGCAACATATTTAAATGTCTTCAACAAAAATATGTCTCGGCGAAGCCGGATATGTGGCGCAAAGCGCCCATGTCTCGAATTGAGACAAACTCACCGACGAAGACGAAGAAACAACCTACGAGCAAACTTCTGAGGCAACAAAGAAAACACCATGATAGGCAAGAAATCCTTAATCTTACCCCCTTTAAAAATAGCCTTGACCGAAACGCCAAAAGCCCTATGACCATGTACAGCCTCAATCAGAAGCACACCATAAATCTTAGTGAACCGAAACACATAATCCCGAAGCCCCACCACATCAGGATTAGCGGTAAGCATCCCCCTCAGTTCATCCAACACATAAAGCTCACCCCCAAGCCGCTCAGCCGGAAGATTGGAAGTCATGATAGCAGGCCGGTTATAATAAGCCAACACCCGCTTACTGTAAGCAATCCTATAACGCAAAGCCAACCGCGCCCAAGTAAGCAAATCCTCCCCACTCTTGATACCAACCGGAAAACCACCGACCGCAATATATGCCTGCTTACTTACCATTACAGCGGAAGTCCACATAGGGGGATGAGATTGAGAAGCTACTTCAAAATAATTATCCATAATTCCCTCATTTGCCTCAAACTTAACTCCCCGTATTATTGTTGATGATGTTTTGCAATGCACATCCCGAAACTCATAATTAGTAGCAAACACATCACACTCAGGATACTTCCGTGTCATCTCAAACTGAGTCTGAAGATACTCAGGATGCCACTCATCATCAGAGTCAAGCAAAGCCACAAACTCTCCGCGGGCCTCAGCAATGCCACGGTTACGCGCAGCCGAGACACCGGCATTCTCTTGCCGGATAAGCTGGAGGTTAGGAATCTCCATACTCAAGACCTTGGCTGCTCCATCATCAGTAGACCCGTCATCCACCACCACAATCTCAAAGTCAGTGAAAGTCTGAGCCAAAACCGACCGCAAGGTACGCTCCACCGTACCACCGGCATTATAAAGCGGTATAACTACACTAATCATACACGAAATTCCATTTTAAGACATAACTAACATATTGCCCAAGGGCAAACATATTAAATATCTTAACATAAAATATGTCCCAGCGAAGCCGGATATGTGGCGCAAAGCACCCATGTCTAAATAACTACGGCCTAACCTTATCCCAAAGACTCGAACTGCCTAAATAATCAAGCAAAAACAAAGGGAAACCACTGAGCACGGACACACGAGGACAAGCCATACTCAGATAATCCCGAACCTTAACATCAAATTAATCCCTTGCCCATCCCTTCACATAGTCTGCCGTCAATACTCCCGACCTATATATCTTCTCCAAGTTATGAGCAAAGCGAAGTTCCCTGTCAGTACACTCATTCACTGCACGTATCTTGCCATTATATATTATGAAATAACAGTCCGGCCGAAGCAAATCATTGTCGAGCAAGTATGTATTGTGCGTACTGACGAACGCCTGGCAGTCAAAAGCGAAAAGCCTCTTGCAAACCTCCTTTGCCAACTCAAAGTGATAGAAAGCATCAAACTCATCAATAAAGACAAACGAAGCCTTGTCCATGCGCAGCAACCAATAGTAAAGCACCTCAAGCCCACGCGTACCCGTTGAGATAATCTTATGAAACTCCCTCTCCTTGCCATCGATGACACACATCAAGTCCTTACCGCTATGTCCGGCCACGAGCTCGAATTCCTGTCTACTTATATCCTTGATAAACTTCGCAAAATCTTCCAGATGGCCGCTCTTGATGATGTCCTCGTCCATGTTGCGGCTACCGCGCTCCAAACCCATGTAGCCGCGCACATCCACATTCCTGAACCAGAGCATCGAATCGACAAACTTCATCAGCCGCATAATCCCATGCGACTCCTGAAGCGGGAACGTCGTGGCCAGAAACTTAACCATCGACACACCATTCTCGCTCCTCTCGATGCTCTCCCTAACCGAATCAGCCATAGGGAAAGCTTTCTGGTCAACATACAACCCCTGCCTGGAACGCGAGAACACTGTGTCACCACCCATGAGCAGCTTCTCAGACACGAGCTGTCCCCGGTCATTCTTCTCATAAAGATACCTCAACTCTATGCCGCCGAAGTCGAAATCATATTCAAACTTCACCGGCACATTCTCACGGCCAAGAAATGCGAAATTCTTGTAATACTCCGCATCCTTCTCATTGTCAGAAAGGTGGTTCTCAATGTCGAACAATGCCATGCTGAAGTTCGACTTACCCGATCCATTGGGTCCATATATGATGCCATTCTTCACAATCCCGTCACGTATGGCAAAACTATTGTAAGCATACGAAGCATGACGCGACAGATCCCACTCGATTCTATCAGCGAACCCCCGGAAATTTGTTACCGCAAATTTTTTGAGCATAAATCAGATTTGATAATGCAGCGGTTAGTCTTAAACTAATAAAGACTCGGACTTCCCTCTACAAGTTACTTTATCACTAAAACGCTGAAAAATCAATAAATATTATCATTGGCGTAAAAAAACTACGGCAAAACAACTCAAGGAAACAAACGAACAAAAAGAAATATGTCCAGGGGAAGCAGGATATGTGGCACAATGCACCAATGTCTAAACTAAAGACAAGTAAGCAGCTAATGCCGCAACATTAGCACGCCCACTGTGCAAGCTTCTCAATACCGGCAAAGCGCCCATTTCCAACAAGCGCCGATTTCCCAAAGCCGTCTCCGGCCAATCCCCATATCGAGGCACAAACAACGGCTTGCCGTCTGCCAATGTTTTCAAGCCTGCATCAAGGCTACCACCGGTAGCTCCCGCCTCAGCCACAAACATCGCATCACAAAGTCCTATTATAGTACCGTTGCGGTTCATAGCCCTCGCCACACTCCACTTGTCTTCCGGCAGATACTCACTCACCACAAGCACCCTATCCCAATCCCAGACATCACTCAACTCCCGACGCACACTAAACTCAGATATACCATTAGGAAGCACCACAATCGTGGACCCTCCCATAGCAAGTGCTGTGCGATGCGCCTCACGATCCACCCCCTGTGCATATCCGCTCACTATGCTCACACCAGGCAAAACCGCCAACTGCGATACACAGTCACGCGTTATCTCCAACCCCTTTTCCGATACCTTTCTCGAACCGCTGAATCCGACCTTTTTCGTATCAAGCAATCCGACATTACCAAGCAACGTCAACACCGGAGGTGTGTTCAACTTCAACATCCGCTGCAACCCCATCGGATACGAGCTCTCGATTATCATCTTAAACCTCACCGCATCAGCATAACTATGAGCCACCACCTTATCGCAAAGCGATAAATACTCGCTTCTCTGCTCCTCCCTGAGCGACATGCTCAGATAATCAGCCAAAGCCATGCCTGAATGAATGCCTCTCGAATAAGACATCAACTCACGGTTAGTGCGATTGGCTCCAATCCCCTTCAACCGCATATACCCGAACACAGCCTTTACATCAGAAACGTCACACATAGCTGATTAATTTACAAGACTATAATACTCAATCATTAAGTAGGTGTTCAATTTAATTTTATATTTTATTTACTTGAGTTTTTGAAATGATTTGCCAATCAGAAGAAAGCGCATAGCGGGCTATGTAATTGATGATGATTGGCAAAGCATCCAACCTTTAGCTCATCGACCGAATGGGAGATAAAAAGACAAGTAAAGAAAATATAAAAAGAAAAAACATTTGCTTAAAATTAAATTGAACACCTACTTACCAAGAGACTTGACAAGACATATGCCGAAAACCCGACTTGCGCCGGCTTCCTTAAGCTTCATGGCCACAAATTGCATAGTAAGTCCCGACTTATACAAATCATCTACCAATACGACAACCTTGCCTCTTAAGTCCACATCTTCTATTTCCAAGCCGGCACTCCCCAAAGCAACCAACTTATCATGATAAGTCTCTGCATTCTTGATATCTGAAGTCTTTTCTGTCCAGTATACATGTTCGGATATATCCTTATCCTTCCAATCATCCAAGCTCCCTATCATATCCGCTACAAAAGTGTGTCCACTCGGAACAGCACAAATATAATCAGCATCTTTATAAAATGGCAAATCGTCCAAACGTGAAGCAAGTGTCTCCTTAAGCTTTATAAACTCCTCCGAGTCAGAACCAAAACCCTGATACTTAACCTTATATTCACATTCTCCCAATTCAGTGCGAGAAGACCCATCCTCTTCCATATTCATCGAAAGAGCTACCGACAAGTCAAGATTATCCCTCAAGAACACCACTTCATTAAACCGCTCTATAAATGAATTCACCAAATCCAGCTGATCTGAATTCTTGATTGGACTACAAACACCGTTAGCCGCCTTCTTATCATACAATGATATTCCTGTTAAATGCGACACAAAAGCACCAACAGTATCACGAAAAGGTAGATTCAACCAAGCCAAAACATCCGAACCATCATCCACCGAGCGCAAGGCTTTACGATGTGTAGTAGCGAAATGTATTCTCCTCGGACTCCGCTCCACATATCCCATAATAGACTCCAAAGATATCTTCTTATTAGGCACCCACCAAAACCTCAAATCCATCATAATCTCTAATTTTAAAATAATTAACCTCTTACAAGAAGCAACCAGATAACACATGACAAATATTATCGGCACCAACACAATCTCTTAGTCAGTGAAAGTCTGAGCCAAAACAGACCGCAAGGTACGCTCCACCGTAGCCCCGGCATTATAAAGTAGTCTAACTAATCATACACTGTCATTTTTATTGTTTTATAAGTGCATTCATTATTTTTCTTATATCCATCTTCTTTAGCAACTTAACTACCGTCTTTCGCTTCCTTTTTATTGAACTGAATATTTGCTTTTGATAATTCCATTCTGACAAAAGATTTACAAGGCTCAACGGTTTATCTGTATCTCGATAAAATCCATATCTATTAACATAAAATTTATCAGGAATGTCATTCCATTTAGGCAATGTCCATGTCACGCTCTGTTTTGCTATTACGTAATGAAAGAAAATCCATTCCTTCCCACCTTGATATACATGACCATTATCATAAGTAACCAGACCGGGCCGTTGTTCAAATCCAATATATTCAGGATTATATAATTTTATAACATTACTTTTGGCAAATGACTTAACCACATCACTAAATGACTGCAAAGACCGTTTATCTCCTGCATATCCAATCATTGCTCTGTCATCAATACGCAAAAATTCATCATATGCAAAATGATAAGGACTTTGGAATATGAATTGCCAACCATATCCTTCTTTATATAAATTTTTTACTTTATCAATATTCCTGAATATTGATAAAGCCCCTGACATGTAATTCTCTGTTATTGTAAATATATCGGCTACCTTCTTGACTTCTTCATTAAAATATTTACCGATATGACCAAATATAAGGTCAATATCGCAATAACCCACAAATTCATATTCATTCAAATAATCTTCAAAGATATGTGGCCATGCAGGCTTTAAGTCACACAATTTATAACCATCCTGAACTTTTATTTCTACCCCACATTTTTTAGTGGCCAGCTCATTGAATTGCTTTAGACTGAATGGATATGTTTTGACATTAGAGGGACTTTTCCTATTTTGCCAATCCCAATCTGTAAAGAATATGAAGTCAATGTCGATATTGAATTCACATCCCTTCATAAACAAATCCATAAACTCCGGATATTTCCCAAAATACGCGACAATTAATGCTGTTTTACCCCCTGCTGCCATGTCATTTATATTATTTACAATACTTTATTACACTCTGTACTCCAATTATCCACCACAATATTTTAATCAGTGAAAGCCAAAGTCAGAACCGACTGCAAGGTACACTCCAGAATACACCAGCATTATAAAATTTCATAATTACACCAATCATATACGAAACATTAAGACAAAACTAACATATGCCTGCGGAAACTTATTAAATAGTCTCCAACAAAAAATATGTCCCGGCGAACCCGGATATGTGGCGCAAAGCTCCCTTGTCTTCAATATTTATCCTTTACTCTGAATCTGTATACCCACACCCATCCTGTCAAGCAAATCCTGAACACCGGCAAAAATCACCCTCTTACAACAAGCAACAAGATAACAGCTGACTAATATTATCGGCACCCGATAATACTTCATATCCATTATGAATTCAATTATTTAATGACTACTACAATAAAAATTATTTCCTTCGGGGCTTCCATTCACCAATCAGCAAAGGACAATATCTCCGGGCCACTATAATCAATGGAACCAATACAATCGCAGTCACACCTGCACATATCAATCCAATATACGGATCATGCACCCTCGCAAGCTTAAACGCCAATCTTTCAAAAGGAACTAATACAAAAAAATGCGCCCCAAGTACAAACAACGAACTAACTCCCCAAAAACGTAACCATCCTGACATCTGGCCAACCCACACAAAACTGGATAGCGCCAATAATGCCACATCCAACCAAAGATAATACATGGCAGCATAAATTCCAAAATATTTCCCTTCCACATAAAATTGCGAAAAATTCCATAACAACCCGACAATTAGTCCAGATATTGCTAAGATAATCCAACGCCAATCACGCCGCAACAGCATTCCTAACAATGGCCTACCCACTACATATCCTATAGCAAAATACCCAAACCAATAACACGCTTGATTAATCATCACCGGTGTAGCCCACATTGACGAAACGCCTTTAAACAACAAACAACAACACCCCACAAGAAGAACGCACCATTTAGGCAACCGCATCACAAAAAATCCAAAGAGATGTATCCAAAAAATAGTGAGAAGAAACCAAAGAGGTGCATTTAGCGAAAGATAGTCTCCGCGTGCCTCTATACGGAAGATTTCCCAAATACGATTCCATTCAAAATTTGAAAACGAATGGCTATCCCAAACATCTATAACATATCTAAACGGTATAGAAAGCAGATAAAACATGAGAAAAGGCATCAACAATCTCCACAATCTCTTTTCACAAAATTCCTTAAACGGGGCATTGACCTTAAAGAAAAAACCGCTCAGAAAAAAGAAAGTGATATTCCCAAAAGTACCGTTAGACCACAATTCAGTCGAATAATTATCAGTATGTGACCAAATCACCAGTAGAATCGCCACACCCTTCAATATATCTACATTATCATATCTGGATTTGGCAGTTGCCGAGCACCCCCCCCAATATACTAAATTGCTAATTATCTGCATATTATAAATATTTATTATATTAATTTATCAAGTGTTACAATGCGAAACTTTGGTTGCGCTCCAGTTGTTTCCCATTGCAAGTGGGAATAAATTTAGAAATTTCATAATGTCTTGATTACTTTTGCCGGATTGCCTGCAACAATCGAATTGGCCGGCATGCTCTTTGTCACAACTGACCCCGCTCCTATTACAGTATTCTCACCAATTGTAACTCCCGGCAAAATACAAACCATCTCTCCAATCCATACATTTTTCCCTATTTTAATCGGACCTTTACTATACAATTTCCGAGCTATAGGTGTTAATGTCTTCAAATCTTCTAATGTTCCATGATCATGATCTATTATTATTATTCTGGAAGCCATTAAAACATTGTCTTCTATTGTGATTTCATTGATTGCTGAAATATAACAATCCTGACCAATTGAAACATTATTTCCTATAGTTATACATGGTTGGAACTTCTGATTAACCCACCAATCATTATGCGTACAAATTTTGAATCTATTTCCTGCCTGAAAATTATTACCTATCCGGATATTTTCCGGACAAAGAATAAATGAATCCTTACCAAATTTACAATTTTCGCCAATTCTCCTAAAAAATGGACGCCATAACCACACTCGAACTCTACCGGAAATTTCAATCTTCTTCCGTTCAAATTTTCTCCAAACCTTTGAGATGAAATAATGTAATGTCATTGCCAACGCACCCTTTTAAATTTGCCTTATATATTTTATCTTAATTATTTACTCATTCTAACCTTACGTACCAAAGGCCGCCAATCCCGACTGTTCCACCACAAACAAATATCACACCCAAATACCAACCGAATGAACTTCCCAATACCAATCTCTTTCTTAATCATCCGATAAAGCTCAGTCCGCTCTTCCACAAACTTCACTTTTCGCCGTTCCCTTTTCTTATACCCAATCCCGGCAAACTCGGCACAAAGATTCATTCCCGATGCAGTACATGCATAACCATATGCACCATTGCGGAAATTGCACTCTATAAACCAATATCCCTCCTTATTCTTCAGAAATTCAATATCAAATATCCCCTTGTATCCGCACTCCTTGAGAAACCGTTCTATACCATTTCTCAATTCATCCGGTACGTCTGGCCTTAATGTGCCATATATAGTTGAACCGTTACCATATATATGATGTTTTTCCACAATTCCCCCAAACTTAATATCTCCATTCCTATCCACTACACCACACACAGCATATTCTGCAAGCCCTTCCCCCTCTACAAGCCGTTGCACCATTATACTTGAAGTATGATGCGCCCTAAACCTCCCCATTGCAGCGTGTAAGTCTGATTCTGACCTACATACACTAATATCCCCTTTCTCCCCGGAAGCACTCACCAAAGGCTTCAATATGAATGGATAAGCAATCGATATTCTTTCAGCTGACTCTTCTATCACTTCAAAATCCGCTACACGAAGTCCGGCTTCTCTTGCAATCTTTGACATCCATGATTTATCCATCAATACAGTCATTCCCCTTTTTGATTCCGGTCCGGATATATTATCGAATCCACCTCCCCTTAATATCTCTTCAACAATAATTGCAGGCTCATCCCCTCCGGGAAAAATAACATATTCATTCTCCGGTTTACACTCTTGTATTAACACAACCTCTACTTTCTCTCTCTCAGATGTGTCTACATCCATCCACTTATCCACATATCGGCTCTTGTATACAGGCACAACCATATCGGATGGAGCCAAAAACAGCACCTTCATCCCGGCCTCCCCACAACTGCGTATCAATCCCAACTCATTGTAGTTACCCCTACCCACCACTATGGCTATCGGCTTCATCTGCATCTGAAATAAAGTTCTTTGTTAATCGTGCATGCCTTAACAAGCAATTCCGGAAGCACCCCACTCCATGGCTTGCCGCAAGGAGCCTGCTCCGACACATACATCTCCACTCCCAGATTCTTAACCTCCGACTCCGAAGCAGTCAAATCCATTCTGTACCCATCACTCCATCTCAATCCCCATATATTATAATACCACATCCACACGCAGTATTCATACACATCAGCCTTGAGGCTTACCATTCCTTTAACCAACAAACGCGTATTCAAATGGTCGGGCCATCCTTCCCCCCAATGAGGAACAAATACAGCTGTCGGCTTTATTTCTTTTACCAAATCCTCTAATTCACCTTTATCCTCATGCGCAGGAATTCCACCATCACCATAATTCAAAAATTTGACATGGTCTTCCGAGACACCAAGAATCGCCAAAGCACGCAACGCCAAACCTCTACGTGCAGCCCCAAGTTCATCAGCTCCAATATTGCAACATCCACGATGAGACCCTTCCCCTCGGGTCATAATAACTACATATGGCACATTGCCATTACTGACCAAACGCGCAATCAAGCCCCCACACCCCAACGTCTCATCATCAGGATGAGGAGCAACCACCATCACCTTACCTTTAGGAATCGGCAACTCTTCCAACTTACGAAGCATCACCCTCTGAAGAAACGATACACGCAAGCCTCTTATAAAATCCTTAATACGCTCAATCATACATTCAACGCATATTTATATGCTTCGACTGTCTTTAAAGCACAATCTTCCCAACTGAATTTCTCAGCCTGCTTAATTGACTCTTTACACAAATCTAAATAGTCAGCCTGCGCCATCCTTTCGAACTTAAGCATTGCGTCCGTCATATCATCAACATCTGTTTCACTGACATAAATCGCGGCATCCCCACCGACTTCCCCCAACGAACTATTGTTGAATGTCACAACGGGCGTACCACATGCCATAGATTCCAAAACCGGGAGACCGAAACCCTCATACAAAGACGGAAAGAATGTCGCTGTAGCCTTCTGATAAAGCTCCGCCAATTCCTCATCTGATATGTTTCGTGCGAATGTCACCCTATCTTCTATTCCCAAACTTACGAGTTCTTTCATTACCTCCACCGGGGGATTCCTCCAAACCAAAACCAAATCATGATCCTTTGATTTTGCAGCATAAACAGCAAAAGCCCGAATAAGAGAAATTGTATTTTTACGTCCACCATCACATGAAGAACTCATAAAAAATGGCCTACTCGACTTACAATCTACTGGCTTAAATAAATCTCTTTTGTAACCCCATGGAGCAACAAAGACCTTGCTTTCGGGAATCTTCATATACTCAACGATATCCCTCTTTGACGACTCACTGCAAGTCAGCACAGCACGGCACTGCTGTGCAAATTTTGTATATTCCCTGCGACAGAATTCAGGATTGAAATTAGCTTCAGGATATGTGAAAAACATTGCATCGTGTATTGTGGCAACACACTTTTCAGGATGCGATACTTTATCATAATTATGAGGAATATGCAGCACATCATAACCTGTCAATAATTCACGCATACGCACTTTCCTGACATATCTATCAACCCTCTCTTGCTTTGGAAGCCAAAGATGATGTTTATTTAATCCGGTATCAATATTGCGCACACCCCAGCCATGCAAGTTCTGCGAATACAATTCCATTTTAAAGGGGACACTATCCTTAATCAAATCCAAAGCCTTTACCAATTCCAACGTAGTTCGGCCAATTCCATTAAGATACCCTCTCGAGAACCAGTCGACAGTAGAATTGACATCGATCAAAACCTTTTTCTTCCCCATTAACTTTTAATTAAATTTGTTAAACACAATCATTTTTAGCAGCAAAAAGAATTCAATGTAATACAATGATTTAGCCCTCTTTTCAACTCATAACTCTGACTTAATACTAACTTAAGCACTAAGAAAGCGACAATGTCCGATCATACAAAGAAAGTAATTCCCCGACATGAGTCTCCAAAGTCTTGACTCCACTACGTATAGCCTCCAAATCAAACCGAGGCTTCTCCGACGCGATCCATTCCATCTTATCTCGCAAAGCCTCAATATTATTGGCTGGTACCAGCCAACCATTCTCCCCTTCTCGTATCTGCATTTCTGCCCCGCCATTACATGTAGCCAATACAGGCTTACCCATCATCATAGCCTCTGCGATATTAAGCCCATATGCTTCCATACAAACAGATGAAGACAACGCTACATCGTATCCTCCGATTTTATCATACACCTCATTGGGGCTAACCTTCCCATGCCAAATAATCCGCGAGTCACCACGGCTCAAACGCCGCATCCGCGCCTCATATTGCCGCTCTACTCTTGTGTCTGCACCTCCTATAAGATGCAGCCGTACATCAGGGTTATGCACCCCCATAAAAGCACGTATCAAAACATGAATCCCCTTAATGTAGCAAATACGGCCCACAAAGAAAAAATGAAAAAGACCATCATTTAAGCTCACTTCAGCAGGATTAGTAACTTCTGCCTTAGGTGAAACTCCATGAACTATAATCTTTAGCCGACTCCTATCGAAGCCATTCCTCACCAAAGCTTCACCAAGCTTCTCACAAGGTGCAATCACGATTCTGGCATTCTCTGAAATAGTCTTCCACTCAGACTCCTTACCTCGGATGCTGAGAGCCGCCTCCCCGATAGCAGATACAACCGGTACAAACCGCCGACGCGAAAGCCACCTGCCTAATTTAATATAACTCTCCTCGGGCAGCAGGCGCATAAACGGATACCAATACTTACCAGAGCGTATATTACGAAGCGAACATTTCAAACAACGCCCAAACTCAGCCCGCTCCCTGCAAATCTCATCCTCACAATTCATCAACGCACCGGCCGGACATACAATCCCCCCATGATGCGCTGTGACAACCACAGGAACCCTCATCCGTTCGCCAATAGTACACATCCATCCCTTATGACTATGAGCATGAATCAAATCAGGGCAAACACTCTCCACAACCTTAACAGCTGCCGGCCAATCATTAACACCAACCTCATAAAGCTCTATACCCCGATAATCACGCTTACGGAATTCTCCGGAGGCAACACCATCCACAAACGAAAGCACAGCAATATCAGCACCCTGCCGAATCATCTCATCGACAACATTCTTCACATAAACCTGCCCTCCTCCATAAGTGGAAAAAAAGTCACCGGCACCAACCTGCAAAACCCTCATAACAAACCAATCAAATACAAACTAATAAGACATAACCAACATATGCCTGCAGCAACATATTTAAAACGTCAAAAGAAAAAAATGTTCCGGCGAAGCCGGATATGTGGCGCAAAGCGCCCATGTCTACCTAACAATCGGAACCATAAAGAGCAATACGGTCCAACGCGATATTAAATGAATCAAAAATAGCATCTACCTCCTGCCCCAAATCCCGGTAATCATACCGTCCACTACCATCCTCTATCTCCTCTGCTATATAAAAATGCACCTTATCAAGAACACCCTCCTTGCGCGATACACTTTGGATAGCAGCCACCATGTCAGGATTATGGCTCGACACAACCACCTTAGCCCCAATCTCCCTGCAAATCAGCACCAACATCCGCGCATAATCCACAATCCACTGAGGATGCAGATGCGCCTCCGGCTCATCAATTATAAGAAGCGTACCCTCAGTGATCCAACCATTCTCAAGTAAACGCAAAATATAAGAAAACGATATAATGCCCGTTGCTGCCCCCTTAAGATAAATACGCATTCCATCCCTACGAATATATTGCAAACGTTTGGCACGATTATAAGGCAATTCATTCTTCTCCTCACCCACATCACCATTGATTATCAGCTTGACCATTGAAGCCACACGCCTTACAGACTCCGGAACTACACTATCTTCAGATTCCAACATCTCTGCAATACGGCTCTCATCGCCATCAAGGGCGCGCCCCAACGACTGGGTATTAAGATAAATGCTGCGGTCAAGCATCAACGGAACATTGAACACATTGCCAAGCAGATTTGAACCATCCTCATAAAAATCCATCGAAAGCTCTATATGGTAATCGTCTACCATAGGGTCAACCATAGTCTTCAGTGCCTCCGAAAAATGCACATCAGTCTGATTCAGATAACGCTCCCTATTCTCCGCAACTATCTCATCGAGCCTATGACTCAATATAGACCACAGACGCTCGGCAAAACCATCCACACTCTCGCCACTCACAACCTCCATCTCAAAAAATCCAAGGAGACGTTCCATCTCCAGCCCATTACCCTCATTCTTCAGATTGTCATGTATAAAGGCAACCACAAGACTCATAATCTGACGCACAGTCGATAACATCTCTTCTTCCGACTCTATACTGTATATCTCCTGTATCTTGCTATGGATATCAAACTTCTCGTTGCTATCCCCTCCCCTTACACTCCTGAGGGCTCGCTCAAGCGGATATACGAAATTCCGCAATTGCATCATCATGCGCTCATGCACAATTTGATGATACTCAGTCAACGTGGCCACGCAAAAGTTAAGCCACCTCGCCACAGTACTCTTGCCGCAACCATTCGGCCCGGCCAGCACCGTGATACCATCTATATCTATATCAGCCTTACGGACAGCATGATAATCCTCAAGCTCAAATCTATATCTGCTCATATCTTCTTCCCTTCATTCACCCCTAAATCTGGAACTCCAATTTCAACAACTCCTTATCATCCCCATCTTCCATCTCATTGACCAAAGAGGAAACTATCTCACCTACAATTCCCACTATATGGTCATATTCATCCACAACTCCCCTATATTTATATTCCAACGCCAAAGATAACCAATATTCCCTTACTTTCACAATCTTTTGGATATCTGCACTAAAAAAGCCACCATCTTTAAATGTATTTTCTATATCCAGCCTATCAGTGACAGGCGTATAAGGATAATCCTCAGCAAAATGCAAAAAATCATTATACTCAGCCGGCTGAAGAAACACCCACTCCTTATACAACTCACCGTCACTTCCTCTTTTCCATTGGCTCAATCGTCGCTTAGCATCCCCTATTACCCTTTTGGGGAATATGAAACACCTCGCGCCATCAACCAACTTGCCACTAAGAAGTTCAAGAGTATGATTCACCTTATCACGCAGATAACCCGGTTTCATAGAGAATCCGGTGCAACCGAGCTTCATCTCAACCATCATAAGCCTATGGCGCGAATGCTTACTGTGAGCCTCGTCATAATCGCTCACACCAACCACACAATCCATAGTACGGTCAAACACACCGCCACCATCTTTCTCCACGGCATCCATGTCAATACATCGGGTGGCAAGAACCCTGTCGGAAAACCCAAACTCCTTACCATGATAATCCTTTTCCAAAATCTCCGAAAAAAGATAATCGAACCGAGGATAAAACCCACTATCCTCAACCCCCTTAACATGATATACCCGTTCCTCCATTTATCTATTATGCGT
>CAJUIJ010000045.1:0-6338 GCA_910586175.1 uncultured Muribaculaceae bacterium
TATTAGACCTATTAGACCTATTTGGCTTATTAGGCTTATTGGACCTATTTGACCTATTAGGCTTATTAGACCTATTAGGCCTATCAGGCCTATCAGGCTTATTTTAGTTTAGACTGATTGGGCGGCGGTGAGGAGCACTTCTGAGAGGGTGGGGTGGCCGAAGATTGTCTCCACTATCTCCTTGCGGGTGCGGCGTGCCGTTATCATGTCGCAGCATTGCTGAGCGAGCAGGGCTGCCTGTGCTCCCATTATGTGGGCACCTATCAGGGCTTCGGTCTGCGCGTCGAATATCAGTTTGCAAAGACCATCCGGTTCGCCGGCAGCAAGTGCCTTACCGTTGGCCCTGAAGAAACTCTTGCCAATCTTTATATCTATGCCGGCTGCCTTGCATTGCTCTTCGGTCAGGCCTGCCATCGCACACTCCGGGTCGGTAAACAACGCTGATGGAACCACATCGAAGCGAATCGAATCAGACACTCCGTCTATGGCATTGAGGGCACGTCTTCCCTGATAACTTGCCACATGCGCAAGCATCATGCGGGCGTTAACATCGCCGATAGCATATATGTGCGGCACGTTGGTACGCATGTTATCATCTACCACGATACCCTTAGGAGAATACTCCACGCCGGCAGCCTCAAGATTGAGTCCGTCCACATTCGGTTTACGCCCAACGGCCATAAGCAAGTCAGTAGATGTAACGCTCTCCTCTTTGCCCTTCAGCTCATAAGTGGTCAGAATCTGGTAATCCTCAGTCTGCTCCATCCGCTTAACTGCCGCGCCTGTAATTATCTTCACGCCACGCTTGGAGAGAGATTGCTTAAGGCGTTTTGATATGTCGGAGTCGAAAGTAGGAGCTATATTTTTCATGAACTCAATCACGGTGACTTCAGAGCCGAAAGCATTGAATACAGATGCAAACTCCAAGCCAATAACACCACCACCCACTATTACAAGACTGGCAGGCACATAATCGAGGTTTAGCACGCCTGTTGAATCAAGACACCAAGGCTGGTCAGCACCCGGAATCGGGAGAGCTTTCGACGAACTTCCGGTAGCGATGATGATGTGAGGAGCGGTAAATTCTTCCTCGCCAACTGTCACCACCGTGTCAGTCTTGAATGTAGCCATGCCTCCCACTACAGTCACTTTGGCTTTTGCAAGCATCGCCGCGATGCCATCGCGAAGCTGATTTACGACCTGCGCCTTGCGTTCAACAACCTTATTGAAATCAACCAAATAGTTCACCTCCTTAACACCGAACTCATCAGAATTGCGGCAAAGGTTGACCACTTCAGCGTCGCGCACCATGCACTTGGTAGGGATGCAACCTTCATTGAGGCAAGTGCCTCCGAGACGGTCACCATTCACGAGGAGCACCTTCTTGCCGTGTTCTGCGGCAAGAAGTGCAGTCTCGTAACCACCGGGGCCTGCCCCGATGATGATAAGATCAAAAGCGGTCATCACTGCTGAGATTTGAGAGTCCTGTAACTGAGCACCGGATTCTTCGCTGCGCCGGTCTCATCGGGATGCGAAATCTTGGTGGTGACAGGGGCAGCCTTGACAGTTTCGGGGTCTTCAGCAGCCTCCTTGGCCACACGGCGCATAGCATCGATAAACTCATCGAGCGTTTCCTTGCTCTCCGTCTCCGTGGGTTCTATCATCATAGATTCATGGAAGAGAAGCGGGAAATATATGGTGGGAGCATGGAAACCGAAATCGAGAAGACGCTTAGCCACATTGAGAGTGGTGACACCGGTAGACTTGTCGGCCAAACCGTCAAACACAAACTCATGCTTGCACACGCCTTCGATAGGAAGCTTATAGACATCCTTGAGCGACTCCTTGATATAGTTGGCATTAAGCGTGGCCATAGGACCCACATTCTTGATACCCTCCTTGCCAAGCGAAAGAATGTAGGCATATGCCTTCATCATCACTCCGAAATTACCAAAGAAAGTCGATACATTGCCGAGGCTCTTGTCGTCGGTATCTACATAGAATGAACCATCTTCAGCCTTGCGCACGCGCGGATTGGGGAGCAGGTCAACGAGATGTTTAGCCACACCCACCGGGCCGGAGCCGGGGCCGCCACCACCATGAGGGGTGGAGAAAGTCTTGTGCAGGTTGATGTGCATGATGTCAAAGCCCATGTCGCCGGGGCGCACCTTGCCGAGCATCGGGTTAAGGTTTGCTCCATCATAATACAGAAGACCACCTGCATTGTGCACAAGATCTGCAATTTCGAGGATTTCAGTCTCGAACATACCCACAGTGTTGGGGTTGGTCATCATGATACCTGCCACGGTGTCGTCGAGCAGAGGTTTAAGGTCCTCCACATCGATCGACCCATTGGGCTTGGATTTCACCTCTACCACTTCAAGACCCGAAACCATGGCAGAAGCAGGGTTAGTGCCGTGAGCGGTGTCAGGCACAATCACCTTGGTGCGCTTCGTGTCGCCACGCGAGATGTGATACTGACGCATCACCATAAGACCGGTGAGCTCACCATGCGCACCCGCATAAGGGTTCAGTGTGAACTCCTCAAGACCTGCAAGGCTTGCGAGAGCCTTCTGGAGGTTGTAATAGAGTTCGAGAGCACCCTGTGCAGTTTCAGCAGGCTGCAACGGATGAAGTGCAGCAAATTCCGGCATGGCAGCGAGTTCCTCGTTAATCTTCGGGTTATACTTCATGGTGCAGCTACCGAGAGGATAGAAGCCGGTATCGACACCAAAGTTCTTATTGGAAAGATTGGTGTAATGGCGCACCACGTCGAGTTCGCTCACCTCCGGAAGTTCCGGTTCGTTGCGGCGTAGCAGTTCAGAAGGGATTGCATCGAGACCGTCAATTTCGAAACGGTCAGCAGGAAGTTCATAGCCCTTGCGTCCGGGACGTGAAAGTTCAAAAATCAGTTTATCGTATTCCTTCATCTCTTAGTCCTCCAGCATTAAGTTAACGAGGCGGTCAATTTCCTCTTTGGTTCGTTTTTCAGTCACAGCAAACGCCACGAGCCCATCGCCCAAGTTCACACCACCCATAATGCCATTGTCGGCGAGCTTACGGTTGAGCGCATCGATATCAAGGTCTGTGCGCAGAGTGAACTCCTTGAGGAAAGGCTTGTCGAATGCAAGCTGGAACTTGCCACTCTCCACGAGTTTATTGCAGAGATAGTGAGCGCCGTTAGCCGAGAGCGAATTTACCTCACAGAGACCCTTCTCGCCCATGAGCGAGACATATATTGTGGCATAGAGGGCCATCAGACTCTGGTTGGAGCAGATATTACTTGTAGCCTTTTCACGACGGATGTGCTGTTCGCGGGCTTGGAGGGTAAGCACATAGCAGCGGTTACCTTTAGCATCGGTAGTAGCACCGACCACACGTCCGGGCATCTTGCGGAGCTGCGCATTGCCACACGACATAAAGCCGAGATAAGGACCACCGAACTGCAGCGGCATGCCGAGCGACTGACCGTCACCGCAAGCGATGTCGGCACCCCACTCAGCCGGAGAGCGAAGCACAGCAAGGGTGCTCGGGTCACAGTTGAGCGTAAGGAGAGCTTTCACTGCGTGCACATCATCGGCCACACCGGAGAGGTCTTCAATAATGCCATACTTGTTAGGTTGGGGCAGAATTACACCCGCCACATCGCCGGCACCAAGCATCTCGCGCATCGCTGCAAGATCTGTCACACCGCAGGCTTCAGGGATAACGCGGAGTTCTATGCCATGGAACTTCGTGTAAGTCTTCACCACATCGAGCACACGCGGAGCAATGGTGGCTGACACGAGCACAGCATTGCGCTTGCGCGCTGAAGCCACCATCATGAAGGCAGCCTCGGCTGTGGCGGTTGCACCGTCATACATCGAAGCATTGGTAGCCTCGAGACCGGTAAGCTCGCTGATAATAGACTGATACTCGAAAATATACTGTAGGGTGCCCTGTGAAATCTCAGGCTGATAGGGAGTATAGGCAGTATAAAACTCCGAGCGGCCAAGCAGATGTGCAATCACCGAAGGTGAATAATGGTCATAGGCACCCTGACCACCAAATACCACTAAATTACGGTTCTTTCGGCCAAGAGCCTTGAACCAGTTGCGCAACTCAAGTTCCGACATTCCCTCCGGAATATCATACTCCCCGCGGAATATGACCTCAGAGGGCACATCGCTGTAGAGGTCATCGACGCTATTGACGCCGATGACCTCCAACATATCTTTTATGTCTTCCTCAGTATGAGGAATATATCTGTTACTCATCACTTAAGAGTGTAGGTGATTATTGTATTGAAATATGACAACCGTTTAGTCAGATGAATTATCAATCCTCTTTGGTGAGCTGGTCGTAAGCGGCAGCATCGAGGAGAGAGTCGAGTTCTCCGGGGTCAGACATTTTGACCTTGATAATCCAATTGTTGTAAGGATCAGCGTTGACCATCTCGGGGGCATCTTCAAGAGCCTCGTTAACCTCAACTATTTCGCCCGACACAGGGGAGATAAGATCAGAAGCAGCCTTGACTGACTCAACTGCGCCGAAATCTTCACCAGCTTCCACTTCGTCGCCTACCTCGGGGAGGTCAACATATACTACATCGCCGAGCGCGTGCTGTGCGAAGTCAGAGATACCGATTGTGGCTACATCGCCATCAACTTTTGCCCACTCGTGTGATTCCGCATACTTGCGGTCGTCTTTTACTATTGCCATTTTTATTTAGTTTTTTTGAGTTTTTATGTTTTGAGTTTTAAGTCGTATCGCTATATCACCATGTGATATGCACCACGCAAATAATTCTAAATTATTTCTTGTAGCTCTTGTCGTAGAAGCGTTTTTTGACCACAGTGGCCGGGAATGTCTTCTTGCGCACACGCACCTCCACCTTTGTGCCGAGCTTGTCGTAAGGCTTGTTGATCATTGCCATAGCCACGCTCTTGCCGGTTGAAATGGAACGATAACCGGTAGTGATTTCACCTACCTGCTCACCATCGACCTCAACGGGATATCCGTGGCGGGGAATCGCGTTGCCATCAAGTTCGAGACCCACAATGCGGCGTTTCACACCCTCTGCTTTCTGTGCCGCAAGAGCATCCTTGCCCACAAATTCCGGTTTGTCGAGCTTGACAAACATGCTTAGGCTCGCTTCAAGCGGAGTGATATCTGCGGTAAGTTCATCACCGTAGAGAGGAAGACCCACCTCGAAACGCAGGGTATCGCGACAACCGAGACCGCAAGGTTGCACATCAGCCTGAATCAGCTTATCCCAAAGGCGACGAGTGAAGTCATGGCTACCGTATACTTCGAAGCCATCCTCACCGGTATATCCGGTACGGCTGATTATCACATCCTCATCGTCGATGTGGAAAGTCTTGAAATTATAGAACTTAATTTCATTGAGCGGCAAACCGAGCAGCTTCATGAGCACCTCCTCTGCCTTGGGACCTTGCACTGCCACCTCGCCATAATAGAGGCTCTCATCGGCAATCTCCACATCGAAGCCCTCAGCATTCTGTATGATCCAAGCCACATCCTTATCAATGTTAGAAGCATTGATAACGAGGAAAAACTCATTGTCGTTGACCTTGTATACAAGCAGATCGTCTACGGTGCCACCATTTTCATAGCACATCATGCCGTAGAAAATCTGGCCATCGGGAGCTCCGGTGACATCGTTGACAAAAATATGGTTCACGAATTTCTCAGCATCAGCGCCCTTCACACGGACTTCGCCCATATGGCTGACGTCGAATACGCCGACCTCCTGACGCACTGCATTATGCTCCTCTACAATACCCTTGTACTGAATCGGCATGTCATAACCTGCGAATGGTGACATTTGTGCACCGAGCTCAAGATGCTTGTCGTGCAGGCACGTCAACTTGATTTCTTCTTCCATGTTTTCAATATATTAGATTCGTTGTTATTATGTTTCTAAAAAGATTGTAGCTGCAAGAGCGGCTTCCACATACAAAGATAATATTTAGTGCAATGCAATCCAAATTTTTGAGTCACAAACCTAAAAAATAATCTGTGAGCCAATATAACTCTACATATATCAATCATTGAACGGAATCCTGAATCTTTGCAATATAAACTTAAAATTATCTTGTGCCGTTAAGCATGTGTCGAGCAAATATCCTTTTATATTCGGCCAATTGCGCAACCCATTGTAATAATACATTTTCAAATCATCTGTGATTATAAATGGCACAAAACCAAGCCTCAACAGTTCGCGAAACATAATTAGTCGTCCTACCCTTCCGTTTCCATCCTGAAATGGATGAATAGACTCAAATTTTTGATGAAAATCTAAAATATCTTCAAAAGATGGATTCTTAAGTTTATTA
>CAJUIJ010000045.1:6348-16777 GCA_910586175.1 uncultured Muribaculaceae bacterium
CATTTTCAGGCAGTGTGGTGCTACTTCCTCCCACTTCATTAGGTAATTTCTTATATTCACCGACCTCAAACCAGTTTTTTCCAAGTCTTACCAACAATTCTTGCACCTTCAATTTTACCTTGAGCACAATAATTACGTGCCGTTCTTTCCGACACACCATTAAGGGCTGCCCATTTAGCTAATGAAATATATTCCATTTATCGGCAAATTAAAATTTAAAATCGAGCACAAATATATCAAAACTTGCCGATATCGGCAAGTTTTGCATAATATCTGTTATTGTCTTATGGGTCTCGACTCGACAAATTTGCGAAGTTACATCGAGCACTGGGGCAAGGAAGCATCACCGACGACCACAAAAGAGAGCCCATTTATTTCACGAGGAGGCCGGCGTGCTTCCAGGGAATTCGTGAGATTAGCCAACAAGTGATGAAAGAGACTATGTAGGTCAGCACGCAGAGATAGAAAGTGTCGAGACCGGGGAGTAAGCCGTGCCTTACCGCCATCTTAATTATGGTCATGACAAGACGGTGTATGCAATATATGCCAAGCGTGAAGGAGGTCAGAAAACGCAAGGCGCGCATCGTCTTGGGGCCAAGGCGCGGAAATGGTATGTACCACACTGCCAAGGCAATGCCGATTGCCGCCGGTATGTAGAATATATTGCCATAGCCGAATCCGAAATTCTTGTCATTATGTAGAGGGATCATGGCTGCCACAGCAATCGCGATAAAGAGCAATATCGCCGGCAACGAACCGAGTGCAAATCGCTCCAACAACGAATAACGTGCGCAGGCATATCCCAGCACCGCAAAAGGTATCATCTCGACAACACGACCTAACGGATATTTCAACTCGAAGCGCAAGTTGCCAAACATGTAATAATTAAGGCCGGAATATTCAAGCACAATTGCTCCGCAAAGCAATGCAAGCAATACCATGGCATCTCGCTTCGTGGGCTTGCGAAAAGTATAGAAAAAGGCGAGTGTAAGAAGCAGGAGAACCGACTGGTACCACATACTCGGATTGAGTGCCTTGCTGTGGCCGGTGACCGACTGCCATAGCAAATCGTCCACACCCGGTAAATTTCCGTCACCGCGAAGCCAATGCAACGGCACCAACACGGCCGCGTAAATCAGTGCCCACCCTATCAATGGCCAGACTATCCGCCGGCCACGCTTGCGCAAATAGCCGGGTTCATTGGCCGTGATGTGACGCTCGCCAAAAAAGAAGGCCATGAATATAAAAATCGGCACCGACATACTCAGCATGTAGTCGAACGGCACCTGCCATGACGGCACACTGTCGCCCATAACCCAGAAATGCTCCAGAATCACCTCGAAGCAAATGAGGGGGCGAAGAAGCATCCAGCCGATATTGTATTCGTTATCTTTATGCATCAAATACTTTGTTTTGACAAGCAAAATTACTAAATTTGAAACAAATTCACAAAAGGCCCATAATGAACTTCCCCAAGATAGCAAAACAGGCAACCTGCAAACTTAGATATGCAGCGGCAGCTGTGGCCATGAGCGTCGCCACGTCGCTCGCACTGACATCATGTATTGATGAGCCGGACTATGGCAAGCATCCTTACGACCCATATGCCAACTTCGACGTGCTTGCACGCACAGTGGGCGAACGATACTGCTTCTTCAAAGAGAAGAACATAGATTGGCAAGAAGTCACAAAGAAATACAGGTCTCAAATCAACGACACCACATCGCAGCTGAATCTATTCTTTATCATGTCAGACATGCTCAACGAACTGCGAGACGGCCATGTGAACCTCGTGTCATCTTTCAATACGAGTTACTACAAAAAATGGTGGACTGATTATCCTCAAGACTTCGACATGCGCTGCCTGGAGGAGTATTACCTTAAATTTGGAGGGCTATCCACAAGCGGCATGCGCTACTGCATCATGCTCCCCGACACTATAGGATACGTGTATTACCCCTCATTCTCAACCGCTATAGGCGAGACCAATCTCGACTATGTGTTGGCAATATTGCAAAAGACAAAAGGTCTTATAATCGATATTCGCAACAATGGCGGAGGGTTACTATCGAATGTGCCGACGCTCGTATCCCGATTTATCGACAAGGAGACTGTGGGTGGTTACATACGCCATAAGACAGGGCCGGGGCCTGACGAATTTTCGAAACCTTTCAAATTCACATACAAACCATGTTCCGACAAACGGGTGAAATATCTTGATAAGCCGATATACGTGCTGACCAACCGCAGCTGCTACTCGGCAGCCAACGACTTCGTGGCTGTAATGAAGACACTGCCGGGAGTCGAAATAATAGGAGCGCGCACCGGCGGCGGGGGCGGACTCCCCTTCAGCTACGAGCTTCCCAACGGCTGGGCGGTAAGATTTTCCGCCTCGCCAATCAACGACCCGAACGACTTACCCACCGAAGAGGGCATAGACCCTACCGAGGGATGCGAGGTGCATTGCACGCCCGAAGAAATGGCGAAGGGCAAAGACGCAATACTCGACTTTGCCCTTCGACGCATGGCTTCCGAGAAACTGAAATAACCCGCAGCCTCAATTAAAATGTCTTATTTATCCTCAGATTCAGCCGCAGCTTCCTCATTCTCCTCCTCTGCAAACTTTTCGAACCCGTTGGCAATAAGGATATTATACCACTGGAAAAGTTTCTTTACATCGCCATCGTGCACACGGTCGCGGTCGAAGTCGTTGACAATCTTGCCAAATTCCTCCTTCAAGGCACCCTTTTGGGCAGAAAGCGACTTAACATCAACAGGCTTGCCATCGAAATGTGCGTAGCACTTGTCGAGAATAACGTCGAGGCGGGTATCTCCTGACTCAGTATACATGGCGATATCGCCAAGTGAGACCACCTTGTCGCGGGCATGCACCGGGAAACGGCGACCTGTGCCCAACTCCTCTACTATTATAGCGCCCTTAGTCTGCGACAGGAGGCGAAACAAACCGGGCTTGCCGGTGATTGAAAGTATCGTCTTAAGCATTTTTATATTTGTTTTAAAAGATTATCAATCCGGATTGACAACGGTTGCACGTTGTCGTTAACAATTTCGCGAACCGGAGCTGCGAGTTCCTCAAACTCCCACTTCTGCGCCTCTATGCGCCTAAGCACATGGTCGGCATCACACAAGTCGCGTCGCACTACCCTCTCCACCCTTAAATCTACAGGTGCCTGCACGAGCCAAATCTCACCACACATCTCATCAAGGCGGCTCGACTTCATTATGGCAGACTCCACGAACAATATGTTATCGCCACAATCATTTGCCACATTCGCCAAATCATCGCGCACCATGCCATGCACACGATGATTGAGCCATAGACGGTGATCATCGTCACCGAATACACATTGCGCCACAAAGCGACGGTTGAGAGTGCCATCGTCGGCGAGTGCCTCCTCGCCGAAACGTTCACACATCATATGCTTCAATTCGGCAGAAGCCTCCATAAGCAATTTGGCACGACTGTCGCAATCATACACCTCGAAGCCACGGCAACGGAGCAATCTGGAGACTACACTCTTGCCGCTACCTATGCCCCCCGTAATGCCAATGATGCGCTTCATAATCAATGCTTCACTATGGTATAATCCACACTATCCACCTTAAGCTCCACATTGATGAGAACCGGAGCATGTGCTGCCAAATTTACAGAAATCTTGGAGCCTCCGGTGTGCTTTGTCTCAAGATAATTAGCGGTAACCTTCATGGGGAAAGACTCGTCGTTGAAGCGGCTCATCGGCACATAGAAACTGACAGGCACCTTGTTGGGGAAAAGAAGCAGGCTCTCGTTGGAGGGAAGGTTCTCAACCTCCACAGGCACATAAGCCTCCTTATGCACGAGCGGCTCCACAGGCACTTGCACCTTCACCACAGATGGTACAATCTTCACGTGAGCAAGACTCTGAAGCTTGACATCAAACACTGATGTCTGCGATAATCCATTACGCGTAAGCATCTGAGTGCGCACAGTAGTCACGGTGTCTATCTCATCACCATAAGAGAATACACGCACAGAGCGAGTGAGTGGCACCGGCATCGCGGAGATGATAAAACCGGAAGCAGCCGACACGTTGGCATTAACAATCACCGGCACACGCTTGCCGGGCTGGTCTGTATAGAAGACTCTCAGAGAGTCGATGGAAGTGGAGGTAATCTGGGCTGCCCCGCCGAGGTCTGACTTCAATTCGGCGGTAAGGTCAGCACGGGTGATACGCAGCACACCATCGCGAGCGTAGTCCGTGAAATTGAAATCAACCTGCGGGTTCTTTATAACGCCGCTCCGCAATATGTTGGTACCCTTATCGCGCACTGTGACATGAATCTCCACAGGGGGGTCGTTGATGAATGTCACCGAATCAGGCACATTGCGAAACACGATCTTCACCCTGAAGGTCTCGGTGATACTGTCGTTGATGGCGATAACAAACCAAAACACCGTGGCCACGGCAACAAACACCAGAAACATAAGTGCATTGTGAAATCGAGACGAAGACTTGAACCGCCGCCATCTCTGAACTATGTTTCTGAAGATGTTTTTAACCATGGCCACCGAATTGAGGGAGCAGGAATGAATTTACTTCTTAGGAGCGGGCTGTTCCACTACGGGATATACAGAACCCTTGTCGAGAGTAAGCTCCACGTTGGGGGCCACTTCCACGCGGATAGTGGTTTCCTTGACCTCGCGGATGCGACCATGTATACCGCCTGCGGTCACCACCTTGTCGCCCTTCTGCATGGCCTCGCGCTGGCGCTTCAGCTCTTTCTGCTTTTTAGACTGCGGACGTATCATCACGAAATAAAAAATCGCGATCATAGCCACTATCATCAGAATGCTCGACAAGCCGCTTTGGCTCTGCTGGAGCAAGATTGTCGTAAGTGTCATGTTCTTTGTTTGTGTGTTAAATTATGAATGGTTATTGTTTTGTTAGAAACTATCCCTTAAAGAGAATTATCCTTTAAACTATCCTTTAAAGAGAATTATCTTTTCAAGAGTTTACCCTCCTGCTGCAGGCGTGATACCACAGATGCGAGCACACCATTGACAAAAGCACCGCTCTTGGCAGAGGAGTAAGACTTGGCAAGTTCGATATACTCGTTGATACTTGCCACAAGCGGGATATTGGGGAAATTCATTATTTCGGCCATTGCGGTGAGCAATATCACCATATCCATGAATGCGACACGCTCGCTCTCCCACTTGCCATTTTTCAAAGTCTCGTCGATATAAGACCTGTAAGTATCCTTATTCTTATATACAGATCTCATCAGATTGGCTCCGAAACGTTCATCCTCACTATCCTTGAACTTATCGAACACGAGTGCGGCTCCATCCTCTTTCTTCTCGGCATTGCGCATACTCTTGAGCACGAAAGTCGATATTATGTCGAGGTCATCATTCCAGAACACCGATTTCTCCTCAAGAGCCTCAAGGAAATTGGCATCCGGCAGAATCACCTGCTTCAACAGATTGCGCCAGAGTTCCACATCGGCATGCATATCAGTGGTGCCGCAAGCCATATAATCGGCATAAATGTCAGACTCCACCACAGCCTTGAGCAAAGCACGGAGAAGCACAGGATCTTCCTGACGCCATGAGATCTTGTTGTTATCTACAAAAGCTGTGATTTCCTCATCGTTACGCAGAGTCTCAACAAGCTGGTTCTCCACGAACTTAAGGTCAGGATTTCGGTCTTCTTCGGTCTGAAGGAACTTGAAACGGTTGTCGTCAAGAATCTGCAATTGGAGATCTGTCAGTTCTACCGGGAGTTCAAGAAGCCTGAAATAAAGTTCGCGGGCCATATCGAAGCTCTTGGTGAGAGCAGTCTCGACTTCCTTCACATTATCCTGTGAGGCGAGAAAATTGCGGAAGGTACGGTTCATCATATCCTTCATCCGCTCCACACCCTTAAGTGTGAAATTTTGGCGGCGCGACATCAAAGCACTGACCTGCGGATCGGTCATCACTATGAGATTGAATATGTCTGCCCAAAGATTCTCCTCAGGGGCTGAGACATCACCCTTCACATCCTTACAGAAACGCTTGTATATGGCAGACTCCTTCACCTTTTCGGCCAAGGCCGGGATAGCCGGGGCCAACTCAAAATCGACCGACGATTTGGCCAGCAATGACTTGACAGTCTCGTCCACGCAAATTCGGCTAATGAAACGTGTAGACTCAAGGATTGAGACCCGCTCACGCCCTTCACGCACCTCACGTGCGAGTTTGACAAGAAGTGCCAACATGTCAAGATACAGGCCATATGCAAACCTTTTCTCCTTAGTGGGCTGAGATGGTGTGCTCTCAAGAGTGAACTGCTTTTCCACCAGGAGAAAGGAATACAACGTCTGAATAACTTTGATTCGAATCAATACTCGATTTATCATAACTCTTTATGAAATTTTATGCAAATTTACATCTTTCGGTTCAATCTGCCAAATGAAGTTGATAATTAGAGCGTGTGGAGTGTGCCGCTATTTATAAATGATTGCGCTGACGCACCACATCATAAATGAGCACACCTGCGGCCACTGAGACATTTAGCGATCCGATATTGCCGAGCATCGGTATGGTTGCAATCTCGTCGCACAGCCGAAGCACCTCCTGCGATATGCCTACATCCTCACTTCCCATTACAATCGCTACGGGAACTGTCATGTCGAGTTCCGTATAATCTTGAGCACCCTTTTCGGAAGCAGCCACTACCTTGACACCCGACTCCTTAAGAAACCTCACGGCGGAGATTATGTCACGCTCGCGGCAAACCGGCACATAGAAAAGACCTCCTGCTGAAGTCTTCACAGCATCAGGAGTCACGGAGACACTGTTGCGCTCCGGAATTACAATGCCATCTACACCGGCACAATCGCATGTGCGGCCTATTGCTCCGAAGTTGCGGGTGTCGGTAAGCCCGTCGAGGAGCACTATGAATGGAGTGCGCCCCTCCTCATAAAGTGAAGGGAGAAGATTTTCCAACTTATGGTAAGTCACCGGTGAGACCATAGCTATCACACCCTGGTGATTCTTCATGGTGATACGGTTGAGGCGCTCTTGCGGCACACGCTGCATCAGCACACCATATTCCTTTACCTTAGCCAACAGTTCATGGGCGAGTTCGCCACTGAGATCCTTGCGAACAAGCACCTTGTCGATGCTCTTGCCCGACTCTATAGCCTCTATGACTGCCCTTATTCCAAATATATAATCGCTTTTTGAAATCATCGTGATTTAAGTATTAAGTCTGAGTTATGAAGTGATATATTCAATTAGAGAGGAGGGCGCGGGAAGAGAGGAGCGCGCGGGCAGCCTCGAGGGCAGCTTCCGAAACTTCACTGCCCGATATCATGGCGGCGAGCTCGCGGATGCGTTGCTCCATGGTAAGCGGCAGCACATGAGTTTCAGTGCTTGTCTCACCATCGGTCTTATAAACCTTGAAATGATTGTCGCCCTTGGCGGCAACCTGCGGCAGATGCGTGATGACTATAACCTGCATCTTTTCGGCCACATCGTGCATCATACTGCCCATTTTATCCGCAATCTCACCGCTCACGCCTGTATCTACTTCATCAAATATGATAGTAGGCAGATTTATATGCCCGGCGAGAATCGACTTCAGGCTCAGCATCATCCTGGCAATTTCACCGCCCGAAGCAATTTCACCGAGATTTTTCAGAGCGCCGTTCTTATTGAACGAGCAGAGAAACTGCACATCATCCTGACCGTTAGAAGAGAGCTTGCGCTGCGACAGGCGGGCCTCAAACTTGATATTCGGCAAACCGAGAGGGGCAGCCGTGACGCAGAGCATACGGGAGAAGTCTGCGGCAGCCTTGGCACGCGAGTCGCTTAGCGCATCAGCCCGATGCTTAAGTTCACCCGCAAGCCTGCGCGCCTCAAGTTCCATTTCCGGAAGCTCATCGTCACCGAGCGTCACAGCATTCACCTTGCGGCGAAGCTGCTCATGGAGCGACACAAGTTCCTCTGCATCCTTTACCTTGAAGCGCTTCACGGCATCATAGTAAAGGTTCATCCTTGCAGAGAGACGTGAGAGAGTGGCGGGATCTGTGTCAATACGCGAATTATAATCATCTACGGTAGAATAGATATCCTTTATTTCAATAAGAGCCTGACTAAGGCGAGCTGCGATAGAGAGTGGTTCCTCAGCATCCTCATCATCTGATATGCCGAAGTCAATTTTTGAAGCGAGCACTGAAGCGTCATAAAGTTGAGCTTGCACACCCGGAGAATTGTCACCGAGCAGAGAGGCGAGCATAGCGAGCTTTTCCTTAATCTCATCGGCATCAGAAAGAATCTCAAACTTACGCTCAATCTCAGCAAGCTCGCCACGCTTTGGGGCAAGCTTATCAAGCTGCTCGAGCTGGAAGCGCATGAAATCAATATTTTCGGCATTGCGGCGCAGATTTTCCTGACGCAACTTGATGCGTCGTCGCAAGTCCACATATTCGGAGAAAACCGACTTATAATCCTTACGCAATTCCTCATTAGCTGCCATGCTGTCGATAATACGCAGACGTTCTGCCGGATCATTGATCTTTGCATTGGCATGTTGCGAATGGATATCGATTAGCCTCGGCATAATCTGAGAGAGAGTCTGAAGCGTTACAGAGGTATCATTGACGAAAACCTTGGAACGACCGTTGGAAAGGAGCTCACGGCGGATCGTCATCTCCGACAAACCATTGTCATTTTCAATCCAATCGATACCCTTCTCATCGAACAGCGGGCGCAACTCCGGGTCGACATCCTCAAATCCGGCCTCAACCACCGAGCGCGAATTGCCATCTGAAATCATTTTGGTGTCTGCACGACCTCCCATCACAAGCGAGAGAGCACCAAGCATGATAGACTTTCCGGCACCTGTCTCGCCTGTGATGATAGTGAGACCGGGGCCGAACTCAAGATTGAGGTCTCGTATCAGCGCATAATTCTTTACAATAAGATTGCGTAACATATCACTTATTCTCCTCCGGGTTTCTGATTTTCTCGAGACGCGAGGACTCGGTGGGATAAATCTGTCGCAACTGGTCGTAAACGCTCTTCCTCTCAGTTTCGGGAGCCTTGGAATATACATTCACAAGTTCATCGAGTTTGGAGTCCCGAAATATGGAGAGTGCCACCGACATGGGGGCGTTTTCATAGACCTTAGTCACATTTTGAAGCGATTCGGTGATTACGGCACGCCCCTTGTCGGGGCTTGTAACCATCTCGTCAAGGCCCTTGCGATGATAATTATATAGCAGATCACGCATACCCGACATGTTTCCGTCGGTATAACTGCCAAGCACCGCCGCACGGTTTTTAGTATCCTCAAACGTGCGCCATCCTATCTCACCGCTACTTTGTTGTTGCTGCACTATGCTTTGTGCCCTTTCATAAAAGCGCTCCCCTCCTCGCGGTGAAAAAGAGTCAAAATCTATGGCCAAGAACAAATTGGCATAGAAATCAAGAATTGCCGTCAGGTTGTTTTCAGGCATCGTGGAGTTGTAATTGAGAGGATCGCCCTGACGATAGTCAAACTCCACACGAGTGTCCTTGAAATTAAACAATGTGGTGGTATAGGTGCTATTGTAGACAGGACGGATCAGCTGCAATTGCAGGTCTCCTTTCACACGGTCGTCATTATACTCGCTTATCGTAAGATATACTGTACATTCAAGACGCTCATTATTACCGAATGTGGCATCCGAGAACTTCGTCTCATTCATATAATTGGTGATTGACTCCTTAAGAGTCTCAAACACTTCCTTATTCGTACCCTCTATCTTTTGCGCATTTACCTCCACATTGGCACGAAACTCCTGCGCTGACATATGGCCGACATCAATGCCGACACACATACCTGCCAACATTATCCCACAAATCCATTTATTCATCTTTTTCTCCTTTCCAATATAGTGTCAATAATATCGGCTGCTACCTCTGCCTTCGACTTCAACGGGAATGATTTTGCACCTTCTGCACTAAATAGCGTGACCTTGTTGGTATCGGTGCCAAATCCTGCACCTTTGTCATTCAAAGAGTTCATGACTATCAAATCGAGGTTCTTACGTTTCAGTTTGTCGACAGCATTATCCGACTCATGATCAGTTTCGAGGGCGAAGCCCACGAAAGTCTGGTCTTTACGTTTAGACTCGCCACATTTGGCGGCGATGTCGGGATTCTTGACAAGTTTGATGCAGAAGTCGCCTGTTTTCTCACGTTTTAGTTTAGAGTCAAGCTCAAGCTCAGGGCGATAGTCAGCCACTGCGGCGGCGAAAATACAGATATCCATATCATTGAAACGCTGACAAGCGGCATCACACATCTCGCGTGCCGACTCAACATCCACCCTATTAATAGCCGAATTAGATATACCGAGAGACACAGGGCCGGTAATGAGAGTCACATTAGCAC
>CAJUIJ010000046.1 GCA_910586175.1 uncultured Muribaculaceae bacterium
ATTGATTTGGCTGCCATAAAAATTTTATTGAATCAAATTTAAACAGTTTCTTAGTTGTTTGCAAGTGATTTCGGCCATTTCCTTACATTCCCTTCTCTTTCTTGCCGACTCAACTCCTTTAGTCCATAGGTAATAGAGTCCGTTCCATATATCCACGGCAAAGAGAGCGAAGGCCAGCATCAGGAAAGACCGTGAGAAGTCAATCACCACATTGCGTTCGATGAAACACCAATATCCGGCATATAGCACAAGATATAGCACGGTGACTTGCATGAAGCGCAGCAGCAGGCCTCTCACTCCTGTCTTGATGCTGAGGCTCGTGAATATGAATATGAATGTGATGAGGAATGCAACAAGCTCAGCCACCCATGATGGCGATTGTTCGAGATAATGACCGTTGAGCACCGTGTTGAGCGCATATGCCTGTATCAGGGTGCCTGAGGTGTGGGAGTCGAGCGGTGTGCGGTGCAGGTCGCCCGGGTCGTTGAGCGCCCCTAATAGCACTACGTTGCCGGTGAGTTCTTCACCTCGGTCGTATAATTCTCCGGGCATCAGTACCTTGAACTCAACCGAAGGGTAATATATGGGTTCGGTATCGTTGCCTCTGAGGCGGAGTATCTTCACGCTCCCGGGGTCCGCTTTCATGGCGAGTGCCGTGGCAAATGAGGGTGTCTCATTACCGTCGGTCATCCTAAACCATGGCTTGAAGTTTCGCATTGTGCCGCCGTGGCCTATGGTCGGAAAATTAGCTGCCGCAAATGTCACTCCGTTGCCGAGTGAGTCGGCAAACCAGCTGCGGTATTTCACGTCAAACTGCGATGCGTCGCCATTGCTTTTGGAAGTCTCAAGCAGTTCGGCGCAGACTATGTTGTCGGCATTGGCGAAGCTCTGCACGAGCGGTTCGTCCCCGTCGCGTTGTTCCACAAAGGAGACATCGACACCTATGGCTTTAGGTTCGCAAAGTTTGGTCAGCTCTATTGTTTCGGCAATCTGGTCGCGCGTGCAGTTGTTCACGTCGACTATTACAATGTTGGGACTCAGTGTGTGCACGGCGCGACCGTCGGCCACAATCTGATACATGTCGGTAATCGAGAAATCAGCCGACGACATCGATGACACGGCACCCAGCGAGAACGACAAGGGCTGGGTCATAATCATCGACAGGCAATATGCTACCCCCCCCACTATCAGGGTTTTAGCTACACGAGCCAAGCCCTCGCTGTGAGAAAGGGCGCGGAATTTAGCTATGATCAAACCAAGATTCATGGTGGTCAGGTTAATGCGGATAGTATATTGTAGTGAAGACTATAAAATTGAAATTGCGCCAATTAAGACACAATAACGCACAAAAGTACCAAAAAATTGCTAATAATGCAAATTGACTATAAAAATAAGCTAAAAAATGCGCATATACTATGTGTGTTACCTGTAACTGCATAAAAAACAGGCTCGACCTCAATGGCCAAGCCTGTTTTAAACGTAAAAAATCTAAATCCCTAATCCCTAATGTCACTAAATTAACAATGAAAATGGATGTTAAAAGGCTTATCAAAGTTTGCCTCGACGTAGTGGACGCGCATAAGCGCGTCCCTACAACAATTTGATTTTCATCTGGATGTGTCGCTTCGAAAGTAGGGACGCGCTTTTGCGCGTCCAAAGAGGTGAAGGTAACGTCTCGACTCTAATTTAGCGACATTTTCCCTAATTCCTGATAGAATTAGAGCGTTTTCTTGACTTCTACTTCCTCGTAGGCCTCGATGAGGTCGCCCTCGCGGATGTCATTGTAGCCCTGCACAGACAGACCGCAGTCGTAACCTGTGAGTACCTCCTTGGCATCATCCTTGAAACGCTTGAGCGAGCCGAGTTCACCGGTATATATCACGATACCATCGCGGATTACGCGCACCTTCGAAGTGCGTTTGATTTTACCGTCACGCACGATTGCTCCGGCGATTGTGCCGACCTTGGAAATCTTGTATGTCTGGAGTACTTCTGCATTACCGATAATCTCTTCCTTGATTTCCGGTGCAAGAAGACCCTCCATAGCATCTTTGACTTCCTCGATAGCCTTGTAAATCACTGAGTAGAGACGTATCTCCACACCCTCTTTCTCAGCCTCCTTGCGGGCTGCACCCGAAGGTCGCACCTGGAAGCCGATGATGATGGCATCGGAAGCGGCAGCCAGAGTGACATCAGACTCGGATATGGCACCCACACCCTTGTGAAGCACGTTGACCTGAATCTCGGGAGTCGAGAGCTTCAGCAACGAATCGGAGAGTGCCTCCACCGAACCGTCCACGTCGCCCTTGACCACGAGGTTGAGCTCATGGAAGTCGTTGAGCGCACGGCGACGGCCAAGTTCTTCAAGGCCGGGACGCTTCTTGGTGCGCATGCTGAGCTCGCGCTGGAGCTGCTCGCGCTTCGAAGCGATTTCGCGTGCCTCCTGCTCGGTTTCCATCACATTGAAGGCATCGCCGGCCTGCGGAGCGCCGTTCAGACCGAGTATCAGTACCGGAGTGGAGGGACCTGCCTCCTTGACGCGCTGGTTACGTTCGTTAAACATAGCCTTGACCTTGCCATAGTTGGTGCCGGCCAATATCACGTCGCCTACACGGAGCGTACCGTTCTGCACGAGAACCGTGGCCACATAGCCGCGACCTTTGTCGAGCGACGACTCTATCACCGAACCGACAGCTGCACGGTCGGGATTTGCCTTGAGGTCGAGCATCTCGGCTTCAAGCAGCACTTTCTCCATAAGCTCGTCCACACCTATTCCCTTCTTGGCAGAGATATCTTGCGACTGGTATTTGCCACCCCATTCCTCCACAAGGTAGTTCATGGCACCAAGCTGCTCCTTGATTTTGTCAGGGTTGGCTGCGGGCTTATCTATCTTGTTGATTGCGAACACCATTGGCACACCGGCTGCCGAGGCATGGTTGATTGCCTCCACGGTCTGGGGCATCACGTCGTCGTCGGCTGCCACGATGATGATTGCCAAGTCGGTCACCTTGGCTCCACGGGCACGCATGGCGGTGAACGCCTCATGACCCGGTGTGTCAAGGAACGTGATATGACGTCCGTTGGAGAGGGTCACGTTGTAGGCACCGATATGCTGTGTGATACCACCGGCCTCACCGGCAATCACGTTGGCCTTGCGGATATAGTCGAGAAGTGAGGTCTTGCCATGGTCCACGTGACCCATCACAGTGACAATCGGCGGACGTGGCTGGAGGTCTTCTTCCTTATCTTCAGGAGTTTCAATAGCCTCTGTCAGGTCAGCGCTCACAAACTCAGTCTCGAAGCCGAACTCCTCGGCCACGATATTGATGGTCTCTGCGTCGAGTCGCTGGTTGATGGATACCATCACACCGAGGTTCATGCAGGTGGCTATGACTTGGTTGACCTGCACATCCATCAGGTTGGCAAGGTCGTTGGCGGTCACAAACTCCGTAATCTTGAGTATGCGGCTTTCAGCCTCCTCGCGGCGAGCGTTCTCCATCTCGCGGTGGTGCATCTCCTCACGCTTCTCCTTACGGAATTTCACCGACTTGTTGGTCTTCTTGTTGGTGAGGCGTGCGAGTGTTTCTTTCACCTGCTTCTGCACATCTTCGGTGCTGACCTCCTGACGGTTGTTGCCTCGGCGGTCATTTCCATTACCTCCGTTGTTGTTGCCTCGGTTGCCGTTGTTGCCACCGCCACCGTTGCCTCGGTTGCGGTCATCCTGTTTCTTCTTGCGCTCTTCGGCTCCGGCCTGCTGGCCTGCCTTTTCGATGTCGACCTTCTGCTGGCCGATGCGTTTGCGCTTCTTGCGGTCACCGTTCTCATTGCGGCGCTCGCTCTTGCTCTTTTTCTTGGGGCGTGTGCTCTGGTTGATGGCCGAGAGGTCTATTTTGCCGAGCACTTTAAGCTCCGGACCTTGCGTGGGGGCGTAGCGGAACGGCTTGTTGGGATCGTCCGCAGCAGCGGCGGCAGCCTGTGTGGTTGCCTCTTTGGGTGTATTGTTTTTCTGCACTTCAGATGATTGCGGTTGTACTTTCTTTTCTGTTGCAGGCTTCTCGTTGGCCGTCTTGTTGTTGGCCTCCTTATTAGCCTCGCGGTGTTGCTGGGGAGCCTTTTCGGCAGCCGGAGCCGCAGGTTTCTGCTCAGACTTTGGCTGTGCCGGATTCTCCACCTGACGTTCAGTCTCTACCGGCTTTTCTACAGGTTTCTCTGCAGGTTTTTCTATCGGTTTCTCGACAGGCTTCTCCACCGGTTTCTCCGCAGCCTTTTTCTCTTGCACAGGCTCCGGCTTCACTGCGGGTTTCTGCTCAGCCTTGACCTCCGTGGGCTTGGGCTGACGAACCTCTTTTTTGGAATTATCGACAGTTGCGCCCGCAGATGTCTGCTTGTTGCCCTTCCCGTTGGTGAGGTCGATTTTGCCCAATATCTTGAGGCCAACCGACGCTTGCGACTTCTCTTCGGCCGAGTTGCGTCCGCTCTTCTCTTTTTTCTCTTCGCGGCGGTTCTTGATAAAAGCCTCGGCATTGGCCTTGGCATCCTTATCCTTGCTGAACTCCCTGGTGAGGAGTTCAACGGCATCGGAGTCGATGCGGGCATTGGGGTTGCCCTCATCGACCTCGATGTTGTGCTTGCGCAGGAATTCAACCGCCGTGTTGACTCCAACGTTAAGTGATTTTGCTACTTTGCTTATCTGTGTGCGCATATGCTGTCGTTAATATTACGTTTTTGAAAATGTGTTCTCAGCGGGCTGTCAGCCCGGACCCGGTGGCATGGCATGTATCTCATGCCGTCTACCCGGGTTAATCCTCAAATTCGGCCTTGAGGATGTTGAACACGTTTTCGATGGTCTCATCCTCGAGGTCTGCCTGGTCAAGCACCTCGCGGGGGGCATTGAGCACAGCCTTGGCGGTGCCTAAACCGAGGTCCTTGAGCGCCTCGATCACCCAGTCTTCTATCTCATCTCTGAACTCGTCGAGATAGATGTCCTCCTCACCCTCCTGGATATCGCGGTATACGTCAATGCTGTATCCGGTGAGCTTCTGTGCAAGCAGGATGTTGAGGCCTCCCTTACCGATTGCGAGGCTGACCTCCTCGGGGTGCAGGTACACCTCCGCTTTCTTCTCATCCTCCTTGAGACGCATTGAAGAAATCTTTGCGGGTGAGAGAGCGCGCTGTATGTAGAGCTGTGGGTTGGAGGTGTACGATATCACATCGATATTCTCGTTGTGAAGCTCGCGCACTATGCCGTGTATACGGCTGCCCTTTATACCCACGCACGCGCCTACCGGGTCGATGCGCTCATCGTAGCTCTCCACGGCTATCTTGGCACGCTCGCCCGGCTTGCGGGCCACATCCTTGATGGTTATCAGGCCATCGTGAATCTCCGGCACTTCCTGCTCGAACAGACGGCGCAGGAAACGCTCGTCGGTGCGCGACACGATAACCTTAGGGTTGTTAACATTGTCGACACGCTTCACCACGGCGCGCACCATGTCGCCCTTGTGGAAGAAGTCGCCCGGTATCTGCTCCTCTTTGGGGAGGATAAGCTCATTCTGCTCTTCATCTATCAGAAGCATCTCGCGCTTCCATATCTGATGCACCTCGCCTGTCACGACCTCACCCTCAAGCTCCTTGAAGTGTGAATAGATGGCATCTTTCTGCAGGTCAAGTATCTTTGACTGAAGTGTCTGACGAAGTGTAAGGATGGCACGACGACCGAATTTCTCAAAATATATCTGCTTGGCCACTTCCTCGCCAACCTCGCTCTCCGAGTCAATCTCCCGTGCATCGGTGAGCGAAATCTCCATGTTGGGGTTGTTCACTTCGCCATCGGGCACAACCTTGAGGTTCTGGTAAATCTCGCAGTCGCCCTTGTCGGGATTCATAATCACGTCAAAGTTCTCATCGCTGCCAAACTGGTTGGAGAGAACCTTGCGGAATGACTCCTCGAGCACCGATATCATCGTTGTCTTGTCGATGTTCTTGAGTTCCTTGAACTCTGCGAACCTGTCGACCATATTTACTGTCTCTGCTTTCTTTGCCATTATATTGCTGGTAGTTTTGTTTCCTTTTTTACATGTATCAGAATTCGAGTTCGTAGCGCACCGACTTCACGTCGCCATAGGCGTATGCAATCTCGCGGGTCTGCTCCATGGGGCGTTTCGCACCCTCCGGCTTCACTTTCTCGGTGACCATCAGCTTGAACCCGTCGGCATCGGCGTCGGCAAGTATGCCATGAAGCTTCTTGCCATCCTTGGTGAGTACCTCCACCTTGTTGCCTATGTTTTTTTCATATTGAGCCTGCACCTTGAAAGGTGTTGTAAGCCCTGCCGAACCGACCTCGAGCTCGTAGTCTTCTTCATCGCGCGAGAAAGCCTCTTCTATGGCTCTCGTCAGCTCTATGCAGAAGTCTATGTCGACCCCGCAGCGTGAGTCAATCTCTACCTTTATCTCGTTATCCTTGCTTACGGTGAGGTCTACAAGAAAATAGTCCGTGCCTTCCAAGCGGGCCTCTACGAATTGCTGCAATGCGTTTTTGTCTATCATATTTCTAAAAAATGCGGAGGAGACGCATGTCCCCTCCGGAATTCTTTTGCAAATATAATACATTTAAGCCCAATATGCCAATTCAGGCACCCAAAACCGCTGCAAATCGCTCGATATGTCTTATAATTTAACAATATTTAGATTAAATTAACATATCTCAATGTCGAGTTGCTTCAAAAACTCGCCCAGGGCGGCATTGTCAGTCACCACCTTGCGCAGGAATTCCTGAGGAGGTAGAAACTTGGCAATTTTCTTGTCGGGGTTGATTTCGGCCTTCAGCGTCAGGAAGTCGTTGCGAAGGTGCTCGCGCAGGAATTTGAGCAATGTCGGCATGGCTGACTCGAAGGCCTGCACTTGTGCCGGATGGTCCACGAGCACTGAAAACTCTTGGTCGGTGCGTCTGCGCGGAGTTGCCGATGTCATGGCCGAGGTGAGAATCTGCTGGTGCGGGTTGCACCTGATATATTCGTACCATGCCTGCATGAATTGCTCGTCGCTGAAACTCTCATTGAGCCTTTCGAGCGAACTTGACGCTTGTGCGGAGGCTCCCCCGAGCTGGAATGACCTCGGTCTGCGTGCGCTGATAGCGGCAGATTGCACCGGTGCTTGCGGCTGAACCGAAGGTCGGGGTTGCGTAGCCGGCCGTGGCTGTGCCACAGGCTGCGGTTGTGCCGCCGGTTGAGTTTGTACCGGAGGTTGGGTATGTGCCGCGGGTTGAGGCTGCGCAGGCTTTGGGGTGGCATCCGGCAGGGTGGCCCGGTATGGGTCCGAAGGATCCCGCAGGGCCACTTTGCGGTCGGACTTGTCAAAAGGGGAATCGGGGTTGTTGAGCTGGCTCAGGCGTATGAGTGTGAGTTCCACCAAAAGCTGCTTGCTGCTGCTCGTGCGGTATTGCAGGTCGCAGTCGTTGAGCAGTTTCATGGCGGCGTAATACCACTTGGGCTGGAGCATGCGGGCCTGCTGCACAAGCTGCTCGCCTATGTCATCGGGAGTCTCGAGAAGCGGTAGCGTGCGCGGGTCGGCGGCCACCATAAGGTCGCGGATATGCTGCGCCAGGCTGTTTATGAAAAAGAGTGAGTCGAAGCCGCGGTCGCGAATCTCCTTATATAGCAGCAGCGCACCGGGTGCATCAGCTTTGGCAAATGTCTCTACAAGCTTGAAGAAGTAGTCATAGTCGAGCACGTTGAGATTGCGCACCACTGCATCGTATGTGATATTGCCGGCACAAGATGCCGCCACCTGATCGAATATTGAAAGTGCATCGCGCATCGCGCCGTCGGCCTTGCGGGCTATTACGCCCAAGGCTTTGCGCTCTGCCGTTATACCCTCGCTTTCGGCCACGTAAGCGAGATGATCCACAATGTCGGCCAATGTGATGCGCTTGAAATCATATATCTGACAACGGCTCAGTATGGTGGGGAGCACCTTGTGCTTCTCGGTGGTGGCAAGTATGAACACTGCATAGCTTGGCGGCTCCTCCAAGGTCTTGAGAAAGGCATTGAAGGCCGCCTGTGTGAGCATGTGCACCTCATCGATGATGAACACTCGATATTTGCCCACCTGCGGCGGCACATTCACCTGTTCCGTAATCTGGCGGATGTCGTCCACGCTATTGTTGGAGGCGGCGTCAAGCTCGGAGAGGTTGAAGGAATTCCCTTTGTCGATTGCCTTGCACGACTCGCACTCGCCGCATGCCTCCCCGTCGGCCGTGGGGGAGAGGCAGTTGATGGTCTTCGCGAATATGCGTGCACAGGATGTCTTGCCCACTCCGCGCGGACCGCAGAAAAGGTATGCGTGGGCCAGACGTCCGGAGTCGATGGCCCCTTTTAGGGTGGAAGTCAGGTTGCGCTGGCCCACCACGCTTCGAAACGTGGCCGGGCGGTATTTGCGTGCGCTGACTATGTATTGTTCGCTCATCAATTGTGTTGTTTATGCAAAAGTAAGCAAAAACCTTGGATTTTCAAAACCAAGGTTTTGCATGTGTGCTTTTATGCTGGATGCTTATGAGGATAATTGTATTGTAATGTTATTTCAGGGCGAAGCCCTTGCGCTGCCACTTGCGGGAGTTCCAGCGGCGTATGAACACCACTGCGCGGATATTCTCGTCGAGGGCAAACATCCACCACATGCCCAATATGCCGAAGCCGAAGGTAATCCCGAATATGTAGGCTCCAACCACTGCCACCGACCACATCCATACTAATCCGACGTAAAATGGATAATTCACATCACCGGCAGCCTGTAGCGTGTTGACGAAGAGTATGTTGACCGGACGTCCTATCTCCAACACCACGTCAATCCATAGTATCGCCACCCCGAGTGCGATAATCTGTTCGTTACTCGTGAGCGCCGACATGATGTGCGGCCCTGCAAGCGCTATGCTTAGCGAGAATATCAAAGTCCAGATCAGCGCGATGCGCATCACATATTTGCCCATGATGTAAGCCCCCTCCTTGCGCCCGGCCCCTACAAGATGGCCTATGCATATTGCACCGGCGTGTGAGATGGCTATGGAGAAGAGGTATACATACATGATGATGTTGACGCAGTAGGTGCGTGCGGCGAGTGCCTCCATGCCGAGTCCTGCGATGACTGCCGCGATGACGAGCTGCGAGCAGTTATAGCTCATCTGCTCGCCTGCCGACGGGAGGCCAATCTTCATAAGGTTGCGGAACTCAAGGCGTGGCCATTTCCTGAATATATGGGTGGGAAACCTGCTCACCGTGGTGCGGAATGTGATGACGCAGAGTGTCACCATGGCAATCATGCGGCAGACCGAGGTGCTTATGGCCGCCCCCTTCACCCCCAAGGCCGGAGCTCCAAGCTCACCGAATATCAGTGCATAGTTGCCAAGTATATTGATACAGTTGACCACCAGGACCACCAACATGGGGTAAATGGCCTTGTCGTTGGAGCGGAGCACAGCCCCGAATGTGAGTTGCAAAGCCTGGAAGAAGGCAAAGGCTCCCACTATCTCCATGTAGCTGACACCCTCGGTCAGCATTTCGCCGTCGAGCCCGAGTCCGTCGAGAATTGGCGTGGCGAAAAGATACAGGGCTGTGCTTATGAGCAGACCGGAGATGAGGTTGACGACTATCGAGACGCCTACCACCGTCTCCATCCTGTCGCGCATCCGCGCACCGAGATACTGGCTGCACAGCACGGATGTGCCGAGGTTGATGACCTCGAACACAATGAATACGAAGGCGATGATCTGGTTCGTGAAGCCTACTGCGGCCACACTCGCGTCGCTATGGCGCGAGAGCATGAACGTGTCGACAGCCCCCAATGTCATGATGAGCAGCGTCTCCACCAATATGGGAAGAGTCAAGTTTACCAGTTCCTTGCGGAGCGCAGACTTGGGACGGCGTCCGAATCGTGGAAGCCGTATAGGAAGAGCGATAGTCAATGCGAAATGAAAAATCTAAATTAAAAATCCAAATTAAAAATTCCAAATTCCAAATTCAAAATTCCAAATTATCAAGCAGGTCCGGGCGCAGGCGTTTGGTGCGTTCGAGAGCTTGTTCGTATCGCCATTCGGCTATCTTGGCTTCATGGCCGGAGAGTAGAATGTCGGGCACTTTCCACCCTTTGTATTCGGCGGGACGTGAATATACTGGAGGTGCAAGCAGATTATCTTGAAAAGAGTCGGATAAGGCTGATTGTTCGTCGCCGATCACCCCCGGCAGCAGGCGCACCACTGCATCTGCAATCACAGCAGCAGGGAGTTCGCCGCCGGTCAGCACATAGTCACCCACCGAAATCTCCTTGGTGATGAGATGTTCGCGCACACGCCAGTCCACTCCCTTATAGTGGCCGCAAAGTATTATTACATTTTGCAGCAGTGAGAGCGAATTGGCCATAGGCTGGTCGAATGTCTCGCCGTCGGGCGATGTGAAAATCACCTCGTCATAGTCACGCTCAGCCTTGAGCGCGGAGATACAGGCGTCGATCGGCTGGATTTGCATCACCATGCCGGCCTCACCGCCAAACGGATAGTCGTCCACCTTACGGTGTCGGCTCGTGGTATAGTCGCGGAGATTATGCACATGAAGCTCAGCGAGCCCCTTATCTTGGGCGCGCTTCAAGATGGAGCAGCTCAAGAACGGCTCTATCATCTCAGGCACAACAGTAAGAATATCGATACGCATAAGAAATCGTAAAAGTCAAACAGAAGTCAGCCGGCTAAGATAGACCTGGTAGGCCTGATAGGCTTGATAGGTCAAATAGGTCAAATAAGTCAAATAGGTCAAATAATTTCTATTAGCCTTATTAGCCTTATTAGTCTTATTAGCCTTATTAGCCTTATTAGACCTATCAGGCTTATTAGTCCTATTGGCTCTATTGTAGTCCAGCTGACTGATTAGACTGCAAAATTAACGAAATAAGAGCAAAAAAAGCGTCTTTCCGGATAGGAAAGACGCTTTTTTAAGATATTTTAGGAGTGATTTATTAGTCAATCTCCTCGTCAGCTTCGTAGCCGCCCATCTCACGGATGGCGTTCTTAAGCATTGTGTACTGCTGGAAGAGGTGGTTCACGGGCACTTCACCCTGGGTGTAGTCGTGCATCGGGCTCTTGAGGAAGAAACTCAGGAAGCGCTGAGTGCCGTAGCGGCCTGCACGTGCAGCGAGGTCGCTGAGCAGCACGAGGTCGAGGCAGAGGGGAGCAGCGAGGATAGAGTCGCGGCAGAGGAAGTTGATCTTGATCTGCATCGGATAGCCCATCCAGCCGAAGATGTCGATGTTGTCCCAGCCCTCCTTGTTGTCGTTGCGCGGGGGATAGTAGTTGATGCGCACCTTGTGGTAGTACTGGGTGTCCTCATCATTGCCATGGCCATAGAGGTCGGGCTGCTCCTCGGGCACGAGGATGCTCTCGAGTGTGGAGAGCTTGGAGACCTCCTTGGTGCGGAAGTTGGCGGGCTCATCGAGCACGAGACCGTCGCGGTTGCCGAGGATATTGGTGGAGAACCAACCGCTCAAGCCGAGGCAACGTGTGCCGATGATAGGTGCGAAGCCTGACTTGACGAGTGTCTGGCCTGTCTTGAAGTCCTTGCCGGCGATAGGCATCTTGGTCTTCTCTGCGAGTTCCCACATAGCCGGGATGTCGACTGTGGTGTTAGGTGCACCCATGATGAAGGGACAACCCTCTGCGAGTGCAGCGTAAGCGTAGCACATGGAGGGGGCGATATGCTCCTTGTCGTCTGCCTTCATTGCAGCCTCAAGAGCTTCGAGTGAGCCGTGGATCTTCTCATCTACCGGCACATAAACTTCGGTCGATGCAGCCCAAAGCACCACCACACGCTCCACGCCGGTCTCCTTCTTGAAGTTGCGGATATCCTCGCGGATCTGCTCGGTCATATCCCAACGGTCCTTGGCAGCCTTGATGTTGTCGCCGGTGAGACGCTTGGCATAGTTGTGGTCGAATGCAGCCTTAAGGGGCTTGATAGCCTCAAGCTCTTCTTTCACAGGGTTGATATCTTTCTCTTTGAGCACCTCTGCGTTGATTGCTGACTCGTAGGCGTTGGCGGGATATACATCCCATGCAGCGAACTCGATGTCATTGAGGTCGGCCAAAGGCACTATGTCTTTGTAGTGGAGATATTTCTTGTCTGCTCCGCGGCCTACGCGGATTTTGTCATACTGGGTCATTGAGCCGACGGGCTTTGCAAGACCTTTGCGGGCCATGAGCACTCCGGTCATGAATGTGGTGGATACGGCGCCAAGTCCTACCACCATTACTCCGAGCTTACCCTTCGGAGCTTCAGCTTTTTTTGTTGACATAATAAATTTGTGTTTTTTCTATTTTCTTCTATGCTTGATATGTTTCTTCAGGCAAAGGCCACCATGACCTATATAATAAATGCCTGATGTGTCTCCACGACGTTGCCGCACCTATGCATGTGGTGCCGTAAGGGGAAACACGGTGTAAAATTACTCCCAAATTTGCACACTGCAAAGTTTTTTAGGAAAAATTTTATTGGCTATTTATTAAATAATGTAAATTGCTTCAATTATCAGCCAATAAAAGTTAAATCTACCTCAATTAAATAAAACAGTGTTAATATATGCAAATAGGGCTTATGCCAATATTGAGAGTAGTTGGCCGATGTCAGTTATTGTGTTGGCATGAAGTTGGGCATCCTCTTCGGCTGTCCATCCTTTTCCTTTCAGCCACAGCACCTGACAGCCGATTGTCTCCGCAGGCACTATATCCTTGCGGTAGGAGTCGCCTATCACGAGTGTCTCTTCCGGTTTGAGCCCGAGTGCCTTGACTCCATGCTCAAATATGCGTGGATCAGGCTTTCGCACACCTATCACGGCGCTCTCTATTATCTCCTTGAAATATTGGCGTATTCCAAAGTCTTTGAGCACGGTCTCGATGTTGCCGTAGAAGTTTGACACCAGCACCATGGGATAGTGACGGTTGAGTATCTCGAGCACCGGCTTGGCTTCGGCCACCTTGCTCTTGGCAGACTCGTAGCAGAGATGTGCAGTCTCGGCGGCTTTCTGTTCGATTGCTGCCGGGGCAAACTTGCCCTGCTCGGCGAGCCATGTCAACTCTATCTTCATCTTGATGAGGAGCATGTCGTGGAAGTCATGTTCGGGCAGTATGTGACGCTCGCGGGCAAGCTCGCGCTCCGCGTAGACGTAAGCCTCGCGAAACTCTGCCTTCGTGCAGGCCACGCCGGCCTGCTGCCACGCTTTCCATATTATCTCACTCCAGTGGTCGCCACCGGTGTCAAGTGTGCCTCCATAGTCAAATATGAGACCCTTTACTTTCAATAGGTCAAGATTCATATAATTTTGAATTTTGAATGTTGAATGTTGAATTTTTGGAGAGGGGAGTTGAATTAAATTTAAAATTTGTTTTCTTCAAGCTCACGGGTAAGCTTCTTGCAGATGCTCTCGTGGCGCAACATCATGTAGATGAGCAGCACATTGAGTACTGTCAGCTCAAAGGCGAAGTATAACCATGGCATCTTGACAAACAACGCTGCGAAGAGTGCTATGGTTCGCCAGTTGAATGAGAGGATGTTGGTATATTTCATCAGTGGCAAGCTGAGGGCGCGGAATTCGTTGCGGAACGATTCGGGTACGCGCCCGTGAAACTTGTCGCGCAGCACCTTGCGCAGGTGTTGCATGGCCGGTGTACGCTTCTCTTGACCCACCGTGTAGTTGAGATAGAAGGTCATGACGAGTTTGCTGAAAAAATCTTTACCCCAGCTAAGCGTATCGTATTTGGCTCTCAGGTCTGAAGCTGTTTCCAGTTCGCTGCCGCTCTCTCCTTTAAGGAAGTATAGGTGGAACTGACGGTAATAGTCAGCCATAGCGGCCTGGGTGGCATGGCAGAGGCCTGTACAGACCGCCACTACCCAAATCACCCAGTGATGGGCCATGAAAAACTCAGAGGTTACATTCTCACGAAGGCATATCGCCACATATATGGCGGCAAACCAAAGGTCACCGCTCACTCCGTCGAGTATGCGTCCGAGTCGTGAATACTGTCCGGTCATGCGGGCAAGCTGGCCGTCTGCACTGTCAAACGAGTCTGCCCAGATCAGCAGTAGCATACCCAGTATGTTAATCCATAGATTGTTGTAATAGAAACATACGCCGGCCCCCACGCCTAAGAATATCGAGGCGATGGTGATGGCATTAGGCTTTATGCCCAACTTCCGGGCTAAGCGGGCCCATGCATATCCTATAGGGCGGTAGAAATAAAGGTCTATATGTTCTTCAGTGTCCATCGACTTTAGCGTGGACTGATATTCTTGCTTATCCATTGTATGGTAGTTTTTGCCGGAATCGTTGGCGTGGGTTTATCGGGTCCGGTTTTTGATTGCTTTCAGCACGCATTTGGCTATGGCCGGGGCGGCTTCTGCTCTGCAGGGGGCGAAGCTTGGCCAGTCGTTGAAGTCGATGATGCGCACGGTGCCGTCGGCATCCACTATGCAGTCGCCGCCATATATCTTCACATCCATTATCTCTGAGGCCCGCTGGCACATATCTTTCAGTCCTTCGAGGTCAAATTTCAAGCCTTGCGACTTGCCGTTGACTGCTTCGTAGCCATATTTGGAATGGCCCTCGTCAAAGGGGTAGAACCAGTAGAAGAACGGTTGGCCGCTCACTCCGTAAAATTTTATGAGGTCACCCACCAAGTGACGGTTGATTACGGCGCGGCTTATCCCTCTGTAGAAATATTCGTGAAGCACATCCTGTGCCTCTTCTATGTGGCGGCAGTAACTCACATCCTCTTTGTGCATGGCATGGAAGTCGCCCCGCTTTATCCAGCAAGCCCCGAATCCGGCCTTCTCGAGTTCGGGACGCACATCTTCGTTGGTGTTTACGATGATGCTGTCGGGATAGTTTATGCCGTTGGCCAGCAAAATTCGTGTCATGCGCTCTCGTGTGCAGTTCTCTATGCCGTAGCCACTGTTGATCACTAACTTGCCGGCTTCTTCGAGCTGCTGGAGCTTATGTATTGACTTCTGCTCGCGACACATGTTGAGGATTACATCTTCTTCTATGTCTGCAACGCAAAACTGCTCTTCACTGTATACATGCACCTCGCAGCCGCGCTTACGAAGCTGCTCGGCCGCCGCATTGAAGATTGCGGCATCGTTGCCGATATGGTTGGGAGAATATGCGCCTGCACGCATCACCCCCGCTATCTTTATTTCTGACATTAAGTAGGTGTTCAATTTAATTTTAAGTAAGTGTTTTTTCTTTTTATATTTTCTTTACTTGTTTTTTTGGTTGCTTTGCCAATCATCATCAATTACATAGCCCGCTATGCGCTTTCTTCTGATTGGCAAATCATCTCAAAAACTCAAGCAAATAAAATATAAAATTAAATTGAACACCTACTTAAATTGAGTTATATAACATTCCCCATCCACATTATCTTGTCTTATTTCCTTACAAATTCATTGGCCTTGCGGATATCTTCTGCGTGGTCCACATCAAGAATCATGCCCATGTCGTAAGCCTTTAGCTTAAGGCCGTTTGCTACGAGTGCACGCTGATAATTGCGCATGCGCTGCACACCATCGGCAAGACATTTGTCGAGCACATCGACCCCCTTGGCTCCAAGTCCGTATATGCCACCCGAGATAAACCTTGATTCGGGCCATGGTGCATCTCTGAATGCGAGTATGTTCATCTCCGCATCGGTCTCTACGTAGAGCGGCTTTTCGTCGTCGATGTGTGAGGTGACGGCCATCATGCCATCCACGTCCGGCCCTGCGTTTTCATAAGCCTTCACATAGCGGGAGAAGTCCTCTTCGCGAAATATCGTATCGACCGTCGTCAGCACGAAACGCCCGTATGGGCGCAGCAGGCTGCCAAGTTCGTAGAAGCTGTGCATCGACGAGGGGGTGCTCTTCACCACAAGCTCGAGCCGGCATCGCAGTGTCGGTGCGAGCTCGCGCAAGTATTCTGCCACTTCAGTCATCTGCTCATTCACAATCACGCAGATACATTCTGCCCCCATATCCTCGAATATGCCGATAAGCCGGCCGATCATCGGTTTGCCGTCTATGCTGACAAGCGGCTTCGGGAGGCTCACTCCCTCGCTTACGAGCCGGCTACCCTCGCCGGCGGCTATGATTCCGAAATTCATGCTTCGCTGTTTTGGGGATTACTGTTTTGAGGTTTCTCGCCTTGCTGTTTCTCAGGTTGCTGTTTCTCGAGGGTTTTCGGTTCGAAGCTCTTCACCTGGCGTTCGGGGCGTTCGCGGTGCTCGGTGCGTGCCGCACGTTCGGGCTGTTTCTTCAGCGGGTTGGCGGCATTCTCACGATATGTGGCGCGGTGACGGCATATGTCGATTGCCTTGTAGATAGC
>CAJUIJ010000047.1 GCA_910586175.1 uncultured Muribaculaceae bacterium
ACTTAATATGGCTAAATATAATTACGGATGGTGAAATGGAACGGCGATTTCCAAATCGCCATTAACGTAAAGCAGGCTGATGGCGATTTGGAAATCACCATTAACGTAAAACAGGCTGATGGCGATTTCCAAATCGCCATTAACGTAAAGCAGGCTGATGGCGATTTGGAAATCGCCATTCCATTTCAATGCCTGAAAAAAGACTCGTTTTTTGTAACTATTTTTGCTTTGACCCCTAAACAAGCAATTACTTTACAAACAATTATAGCAAATAAATGTTTAAATAACATAAGCTTTAACAATTATGGTTCTTTTTGCTATCATACTTATGACTGTTGGCATGCTTGTCTTGCCGATAGGACGGCTCTATGTTGCATGGCAACGACGTAGAGAAAATCCGAAATACGCCAATTCCGAGTTTGTAAAGAGGTGCATGTCAATACGATGGGTTGTCAGCATTTCGTTGTGCGTTGCTGCGATATCGATTTTGCTGATAATGCAATATTGATATAGTTGCAATGGCAAAGGTTGTTATATATCATATAAGTCAAAAGACCGTCTCATAAAAATAGCATCCACAATTGGAAGATTTTTATGAGGCGGTCTTGTAGCAATTAAAACTTTGAGGATTTAGATACTCAAACAGGGAAGGGGTATTTGTCTCAGTTGCCTTACATAGCGTTCGGTCTCATAGGCCAATGCCTATTTGACGAGCTTAAACTTGGAACCGTCCCAGAGATATTTGCGTTCGCGTATCAGGTGTGGCGTCAGCTTTTCCATTGTCTCCTTGCCGAGAAACTCTCCTACAGTGAGGCGTGCAGTGAGCGTGTCGCCTGTCTCTCCTATGCTGTATTCCACAGTGGGAAACGGCACAAGCCTACTCAATTCATCGCGTTCATGGCGATCGAGACCCTTGGTGTCAAGGAAGTCTTCGGTAGAAGCGAGCTTTATCAGCTTATCCCGCTTCAAGGGAGTCATCGAGCTGTCGAAAAATGCTATCTCGCTGTCGTGAGCCTGGATGCTGTCACCCACAGTATACACTGTCATCACCACCGGTCCATTCTTCGATTGCAGCAGGCGCAATGTCATCGTGGTGACGTGCGTGAGATGCACCTTGAGGTATTGGTCTGTAACAGGCCGCTCAAGATATGACAACCCCTGCATGGTGTTGCGCACACGATAGATACTGTCGTTACGGTAATAGTCGAGCAAGTCTTTGCGCATGGAGGTCGTAAGCAGGTCGAGAGTGCCTGCCGGCAACTTCACAAATGCATCCGAAACGGTCAATGCCGGCACACCGTCACTCCGCTGAGCCGAAGCCGCGGAGAACGAAACGCACCATGGCAACACCATAGCCAGCATAACAGCAATAACTAACCTTCGCATACCCTATCACTTTTTATAGAACATCTCGTAATTGCCGTCATATTTCGGCTTATCTTTCTTTTTTCCTTTTTTCTTATCCGACTTTGCAGCTTTAGCCTTCTTCTCCTTGCCTTTATGGATCAACGGTCTCGGCTTCTGCTCATCGCCCTCTCGCTCCTTGCGTTTCTTGCGCGGACGCGGACGCGACTCGGAGCCGTAATCACGGCCATCCTCGGCAAACTCCGCGTGTATACGGTCGCCGAAGAATGTGGCATGCCGCAACGAATTAAGCACACGCTTGGCATCCTCCTTACGCACGTCAAAGAGTGTATACCCCGGCATAAGATCTATTCTGCCTATCTCCGGCTTCGGACCGTTCACGTTGCGGTTGACCAGCTCCATCAAGTTGCCGGGGAAAAAGCCTGCGGCTTTACCGATATTTACCATGATACGGGCATAGCCTTGCTCAGCATCGCGACGGTCCTTCTCGCGGCGCGAGGGGCGCTCACGTTCAGCACGCTTCGAACGCTTGTCAGATTCATTGAGGTCAATATCGGGCATATTCTGATAATATGCGAGCAACCTGTTGAACTCTAACGACAGCACACGCTTAAGCAGGTCTTCCTCGCTCAGCCACTCCAGCTTCTTGCGCACACCCGGGAGATATTTCTCAATCTCAGCCTCGTTTACCTCAACACGCTCCAAGCGGTCAGCGAGGTTATAGAGCTGTTTCTCTATGATATGCTCAGGCGTCGGCACTTTCATATATTCGAATTCGCGACCAAGAATCTTCTCAATCTGGCGAATCTTCCCCTTCTCCTTTACATGTATTATCGCTATGGAGACACCCGTCTTGTTGGCGCGCCCCGTACGTCCGCTGCGGTGAGTGTATACCGCCACATCGTCGGGCAGACCATAGTTGATCACATGAGTCAGGTCATCCACATCGAGACCGCGGGCAGCCACATCAGTGGCCACAAGAAGCTGCGTCACATGGTCGCGAAATTTCTTCATCGACAAGTCACGCTGCGCCTGGCTCAGGTCTCCGTGCAGACAGTCAGCGTTGTAACCATCAGCGATAAGCTTGTCGGCAATCTCCTGCGTATCCTTCTTGGTGCGGCAGAACACTATGCCATAGATATTGGGACTATTATCAACCACCCGTTTCAGGGCAAGATACTTATCGTGCGCCTTCACCACATAATATATATGGCGCACATTCTTGGTGCCTTCATTGCGGTTGCCTGCCACAAACTCCACGGGGTCGTGCATGAACCGCTTCGCTATGCCGGCAATCTCCTTAGGCATAGTGGCCGAGAACATGAGCATTTTCCTCTCTTCGGGCACATGCGAAAGTATCTCATTGATGTCATCGAGGAAGCCCATATTCAGCATCTCATCGGCTTCGTCGAGAATCACGGTGTGCACATCAGCGAGTTTCACCTCACCTCTCTTGATAAGGTCAATGAGACGTCCGGGAGTTGCCACAATTACCTGTGCACCCTTGCGGAGTGCACGAATCTGGCTGTCGATGCTCGAACCGCCATACACGGGTATCACGCGGAGTTCGTCGATATATTTGGAAAAGTCGGCAAGGTCGCCGGCTATCTGTAGACAAAGTTCACGTGTGGGGGCTATTATGAGTGCCTGAGGCCTATTGAGCTTCACGTTGATGCGCTGGAGAGTAGGCAGACCAAAGGCCGCGGTCTTACCGGTGCCGGTCTGTGCAAGCCCAACCACATCCCCTTCCTTGCTCAAAAGGTGCGGGATTACCATCTCCTGAATGGGCATGGGATGCTCAAAACCGAGCTCGGCGATGGCACGAAGCAAGCTTGGTTCTACGCCGAGGTCGGCAAATGTACGTGCATCTTCAGTCTTCTCTTCAGATGCATTTCCCTCTTCTTGCGGAATAATTTCCACCTGAGGGTCTATTTCATTTTCTATATTCATATTTCTTATTAGTAATTTCTTTTGGGGCGCGATGTAAATTTATAACACATTAAAATTTATAACACCTCTTAAGAATATAACACCGCAAAATCAAAATTGGCCGAGGCGCACTCATGTTTCCCTGATTTCAAAACTGAAGTCTCAGGAATTCCTGCTCAAAGTTGGGAGTAAATACACCTTTGCCGAGAGCCTCTCTTATCTCGGCAATCGACCAGAAGCGGCCACCGTCGGTTTCGTCGCTCGGAGTCACCGCTCCGTCATAAGTAGTGCGGAACACATTGACCAACTCACGCTCGCGACTGCTTTCAAACAGATACTGTATCAATTTCTCAGGCATGAAGTCTACCACACCCAATTCCTCACGCACCTCACGGCGCAGGGCATCGGTCACTTCCTCGCCATAGTCTACATGTCCCCCCACGGCAGTGTCCCACTTGCCGGGCTTAATATCTTTCCACTCAGGGCGCTTTTGAAGATAGAGCTCTCCTCGGCTGTTGAAAAGATGCAGATGCACCACGGGGTGAAGCAGCATGGAGCCGCCATGACATTCACCGCGCGTGGCTTTGCCTACCACTTGGCCATCCTCATCAACCACCGGAAAAATCTCCTCGCTATTGTCAGTCATAAATCAGCAATTTGCATACCCACCCTTATACATAACGCGAGCCTCCTATATTAAGTATTTATAAGCGAAATAAAACATTGACACCAATGCACGCTTTTGGTCACATTGTGCAATTCTATATAGAAATAATTGCACACTTTTTCTTATTTTATGCAATGTTTTACAATATAAATAATTATTTTGCAACATTTTGCTAATATTTTTGTTACTTTATATAAATTTTACTACTTTTGCCCCATCTTGATAAATCGAGATATTATCCCTATTGTTTCACCGCATTTCATTAAGTAATGAGTCATTTTAAATTTAAATTTGATTTGTGCTTATTTTTGTCAGATTGGAAATTCGGAAGAAGGCGCATAGCGGGCTATGTAACTGATGAGGAATTTTCAATGTGGCAAAAAGAAGCCAAAGCAAATTCAAATTAAAAACTCGTTACTTAAATTTAAAATGACTCATTAATTATTATTATGCTGAACAGATTTTTACATAAGACCCGGTTTGACAGTTATGATGACTTCATGAATAACTTCGAGATAGATGTTCCGGAAAATTTCAATTTCGGTTATGACGTGGTAGATGCGCAAGCCGCCGTCAATCCTGACAAGACAGCATTGCTATGGACCAACGAGCATGGTGAGGAACGTCGTTTCAGTTTTGCCGACATAAAGCATCACAGCGACCGTGCCGCTTCGTTCTTGGCCTCGCTGGGCATAGGCCGTGGCTCAAGAGTCATGCTCATGCTCAAGCGCCGCTATCAGTTTTGGTTTGCCATTATAGCGCTCCACAAGCTTGGGGCTACTGCCATTCCGGCCACACACCTACTGACGGCCAAAGATATACGATACCGTTGCAACAAGGCGAACATTGAGGCAATCATAGCCGCTTCCGAACCTTCCATTATAAAGAATATCGAAGAGGCGTTGCCAGGTTGCCCCACTGTCGGCCATGTGATAATGACCGGCAAAGATATACCGGCAGAATGGAAAGATTTTGACAAGGGTATGGAATGTGCGCAAGATTGGAAGCGACCTGAGCACGTCAACGACAATGAAGACATATCATTGATATATTTCACGTCAGGTACATCGGGCGATCCGAAGATGGTGGCCCATGACTTCCTCTACCCTCTCGGCCACATCATCACGGCATCATACTGGCATAATCTCACTCCGGAGTCGCTGCATCTCACGGTGGCCGATACAGGCTGGGGCAAAGCTGTATGGGGGAAACTTTACGGGCAATGGATAGCAGGGGCTACTGTGTTTGTTTACGATTTCGAAAAATTTGTGGCGGCAGACCTTCTGAAGATGATCGAGAAACATCGCATCACCTCGTTCTGCGCTCCGCCCACCATATTCAGGTTTATGATAAAGGAGGATGTCAGGTCTTACGATTTGTCGTCACTCCGTTACTGCACGATTGCCGGCGAGGCCCTCAATCCGTCGGTATTTGAAGAATGGTACAGACTAACCGGCCTAAAACTCATGGAGGGTTTCGGCCAGACGGAGACTACGCTGACCATAGCCAACTTTCCATGGATAGATCCGAAGCCGGGTTCGATGGGAAAGCCCGGACCGGAATATGATGTAAGGATACTTGAAGCCGACGGCACATTGCTCGCTCCGGGTCAAGAGGGAGAAGGAGAGATTGTGATACTTTTGGAGGGCCGGCACCGTCCATGCGGTCTGACACGAGGATACCTTGATGACGCGGAGGCGATGGCACGCGCATTTGATGATGGTCTGTATCACACCGGCGACATAGCGCGCGTAGATGAGGATGGCTATCTTTGGTTTGTAGGACGCACCGACGATGTGATAAAGTCTTCCGGCTACCGCATCGGGCCATTTGAAGTGGAAAGTGCCGTGATGTCACACCCGGCAGTGATAGAATGCGCAGTGACCGGAGTGCCTGATGAAGTGCGGGGTCAGAAGATAAAAGCCACGATAGTGCTGGCACGTGATTTCCACGATGCAAACCTCCGGGCACTTGCCAAGGATATACAGGAGCATGTGAAACACCTTACTGCGCCTTACAAATACCCGAGGGTGATAGAGTTCGTGGAGGAATTGCCGAAGACAATCTCGGGCAAAGTGCGACATGCCGCCATACGCAAGGCAGCGATGAATGCCAATGCTACTAAAATAAAAGTAAGCTAAAATTTGCAATTACCGTCTAATTGCATTAATTTTGCAACGCAAGAGAGAGCAAGAAGGGCTAATTTGGGAAGCCCTAAAGTCTCGCTTGCCCATGCGGCAGTAGCTCAGTTGGTAGAGCATCAGCTTCCCAAGCTGAGGGTCGCGAGTTCGAGCCTCGTTTGCCGCTCTTTAGTTAATCGGCTGGCTATTAAGATTATTTCTTGATAACCAACCGATTTTATTTTGCGGTCATCGGCGCTACAATATCAAAAAAACTGCGTAGTCGCCGTTAGGTGACCACGCAGCAAATTCTAAATTTCAGATGTCGGTTTCTCAGTTGTAGCTCAGGCGGATTGGAGCGTAGCGGAACAAAGAGTATTCGTTCGGCACCTCCCCTTCCACGCCGGTGCAGAGTCGCATGTTGGTGAAGGGGTTGTTCGACACGTAGCTGTCAGTTGCACTGAACATCTTGAACCAATAGCCATACTCCGGACTCGAGGGGCTATAGCCTTGCGAGCCTGTCAGCAAGCTGCTTGTCCAGAAGTTGACATACGCCTCGTTGTTAGGCACTTCTCCCTCGTAATATCCGGCATGCGGGAAGTATATCACGTTGCCGGTCACCTTCGAACCCGTGGTGCTCAATGCCAATATTTTCGTTGTTTCTCCATTTGCCGACACGTTGGTCAACTTGTTTGTCCAACTATCACCGGCCCAAGCTTTCACATCAGCCTCAGTAGGAATCTTAAGGCCACTGAGATTCAAGACTGTCGAAACATAGCTTCCTGTAGATTTTGCGCGCGATATCGCCATATATGCACCCCGAGCATCCACATTGCCGCGAAGCGATGCGGCTGTGGAGGTATAAGGAGCATTGGACGAAGCGCCAAGGTTGCGGTCCAAGATGTAATGGCCATTCACCTTCACCACTTCATAATAAAACCAACCATATACCTCATGACCGGGAAGCTGCCAATTTGCCGTGCTTTGAGTAAGCTCATGGAATACGCCGGTGCGGTAAAGCGGATACACAATGTCGCCGTTTGCACTTTTCACAGTAAAGCTTCCAATCTCGATAGTGGGAGTGGCCTGGTTATTGGCCTTTACCACCCAATACCCACTTTGCTCCGTAACGGAGAACCCCCCGCTCACATTGCCCTTGACATCGCCCGAGAGCTTAGGAATCTTGTAAGTCATGGTGCGGTTGTTGACCGATGCGAAGTGGAGACCCTGGTTGCGCTCTGCACCACGGTTCTGCTCCGGCAAAAGCCCCTTGCAGGTATTGTCGATCCAATTGAAATAATCATTCACCACAATGCCGAGACCTTCAGCAATAACCTTGCGACGCGGGTCGCGCTTAAGGTCATGTGCAAGCTGAATCACCTTGAACGAACGGGTAAGCTCGCCGGCGCGCACCGTTATTACAGCCTCACGCGAGCTTATGCTGCTGCCGTTCTCGTCCACCTTTAGAGTAGCGTGAAATCGGCGGCCGTTGCTGTGAGCACCGGATGTAAGACCTGTTACAGCGGTAGGATTGCCCCACTGCAAGTTGGCACCATCCACATGTGCCCACGACTGAGAGCTGGTGGCCGATAGCTGTCCGGTATAAGAGGTCACCACATCGAAGCTTACAGTGCCGGCAGCATAGTCGCAGGTCACATCACCACCGATGCCAAGCATGTAGTCGCGTGTGGCAATGATATCGGTGATAGCCTCGTCGCGCTCGGTTATCTCTACGGTGAGGCGGTTGTCGGGCTCAGCCTTGCAAGCCTCATCATAAGAAGTCCAGCCCTTTGCGCGAACCTCCTTGACGGTCACTATATAGTGATAGTTGCGAAGCACCGGCACAGGGGTATATATATAGGCATTATCAATCTCCGATCCGGCCGGAGTCTGACCGGGATGCTGAGAGGCCCATGTCGGATTAATCTCGCGGGTGCGGAAAGCCACCGGATAGTACCCCTCCACTCCGTCATATTTAATCTTGACAATTACACGGGCACAATCAGAACCTGACTGAGCCGGGGTCTCGAAAATAGCCACCTCATCAGAAGCACCCTTCATACCGGACTTGTAGGTATAAGCCACACCGGCAGGGAGCGATGGAGATTTCACACCTGTCACAACTCCCGAAGCGTCAGTGAGTGTGTTGGCCGATACAGGAGCAATCACACCCGTTGAGGCAGTGCCATAAGCACCGACACCGGTGATTGTGAAACCCTTGGCAGCGGCATCCATCTTCACCGAAGCCTTCGCATTGGCACGGAGCAAAGTCATCTTCGAATTGTTGGATATAAGATTGCTGAGCTTAGAGGAACCCCACAGCACACCGGCCGCCGGATCTGATACAGCAATAGAGCTGAGATTGGGAGCGCCGGCAGAATTGTCAGGAAGCTTGTCAGCACCAACATTAGTGACAACCTGCACAGAGTTGGTGAGCTTATGAATGGGCACCGTCATGGAGTAAGTACCATTATTGAGCTGCCAACCGGTTGTGAACCGTTTCGTGCTAAGTCCCTTGCCATCCTTGTCATAGCAGAGCACAGTAAGTGATGCTACGGCAGGGTCGGCGGCACGAGTGCCGAGTTCCACCTGAGTTTCGGGGGGTACAGTCAGCGTGAGAGTAATCTCAGCCGGCACCTCGTCAGAGACCACAGGGTCATCCAACACCGAGTCAGACGCACAAGCAGCCAAGAGAGAGAGAGGGAGCAGCCCGGCAAAATATCGAAAATATTTCTTGATTTTCATCTTTTGATTCATATTGAAAACTCGTTGTTAGAAATTCTTGGTCCTCGACCACTTTTTGGTAGTGGTGTTGAAGTAACCTGTATTACCCGGATATGCCTGACCATTAAAGAGAACAGACTCCTTTGATGAAACATCATATTTCGAAGGCTGATCTCCATACACATCCCATGGGCGATTATAATTGTCAGTGTATGTTATCTTGGATGTGTAGGGATCTATCTTGAAACCGGTTTTGTCACCGGAACCCTTTTGGCCTCGCTGTTGCGAACCATCATTATTCCTGAAAATAACCCACCCGGATTCAAATCCTTTGGGAACCTGATAACGGAAAATTTTTCCTCCATCTTTATCCTCAACCAATTCCATCTGAGGAGAATCTGCCCATGGTTTATAGTCACCACTATCATTATAAAAATGAACTTTTGGAGTATTCCAGGAAGCATCAGAATTATACACTCCCAAATACACATAGGGCTGAGTGCTAATCCATGTAATTGCACCACCCTCAAACCTCAGAAGAATCCCCTTGGCATACTTTCCACGAGGACATTTCAGAGTGATTTCAGTGCGATAACTACCGTCAGACTGTCGCGTACTTGTCACCTGAGTATCTCGTATCTTATACTTATTACCCTCAGTAGGAGTACCGTTGGAGTAATTGCCGTAACGTCTGTACCACTCTATAACTTTCTCATTTGAATATACGGTGAAAGTTATATCCTCAATTACGGGCTTGTCGTCGAAGGTATAGAAATATGGGTTTGAAGTCGGGTCAAACACTATGTAACCCTCTCGGTCTTCAAAGTCAAACAACGGAATTCCCGGGTCAAGATGGTGAGAGGCCCTATGAAGAGTGTAACCTCTTTCAGCATCATAACCGTTATAAAAAATCATAAGGGTCTCACCCGGACGCGGCACACTGTAATATGCATCTACAGAACTGTCAATATTATTCGGCATATTGTCTCTGCCAATCGGTGCTTGATTTTCAGCCAATCGGTAATACCACCACCCCGGATTATTTAAGTCAGGAGTCATACGCGTATCTCCAATTCCGGCCGATAAATCATGATACTCTTTTGTAAATCTCCATACCGGCTTATTTACAACAGATGCGGTTTCACCAATTTGCGACCAAATATATACGCGATGACAACCATGGTTTTTATCATCAGGTGAAGTTGTAAACTCATTGGTCCAGAAGTCTGCCCAATTATTTCCACTTCCCTCGGTTGGAAATGGTTGACGGTGACCATTAATTGTCAAGAAGTTAGAACTCTCCTTGACGCCATTGACATCCGTATGATAGTCATTGATGGCGCGGAAATAAATCTGGTAGCTACCCGGCGGGGGCATCACGATCACCTGGAAGGGGCGTGTGCCGTTGTGGCCGAGGTCCACAAGGTCTTGCTTCGCATCTTCCTGGGTCTGCGCGTTGTTGTGCATGCGCTTGTATTTGCCTGGATAGAAGTCGAAGTAGCTGTAGATCGTGGCACCCGGGTTGGAGTCGCTCGATGGGTTGTCCAATGCAGTCACGGTGATATCTCCCTCCGAAGCTGTCGGGTCTGTACACTCGATCCTTATGCGCACCTGCTTTTCACTTCCGTTAGCCTGACGCACTACAATCTCTTTCGAACGGATAGGAGAATTTGCAGGCTCGTTGCTCGTGCCGAGCAAGACTTCACCGAGATGACCTGCACCCGATGTGGTGAGGTACACTCCACCGAGGTTGGTGCGATAATGGAAGGTCTTCTTATTGAGGTCAGCCTGAGTGGTGTTATACTTGATCTTTACAAGTTCCTCGATCTCGAAATAGGGTGTAATGTCGAAGTCAACATAAAAATATTTCTTGATATTACCGGCCTTGATATAACACTTTGCAGCCTTATCCCCCTTGCCGAGACGATCACTACGGCGGGTGGACACTATATCAATGTTGGGGTTGACTTTAGCCACATACTTCTTGTTGGTCTGATCCCATACGAACTCCACGATACGCTGCCCGTTGGAGACCGGTATTGTGGATTCACACTTGATCTCAATATTGCCGCGACCGTCAGTGTCATAAGTGAGTTCGTCATTGAGAAGCGACTCCACGCTCAGGCGTGTCTTGGAGAGCGTCAAGTAAGTATGCACGAAATCGGCGGGTAGCACACTCTCCGACCAGCTGCGTGCTATCACACGAGTGTCAAGTTCGGCACTACCGAGGGTCTTGACGGTACCTATCACTTCGTAATAAGTGTCACGCGGAAGCGTCTTGGCATTTGGAGCGCCATCATAGCCACCGAGGGCGATGGAGTATTTATTTCTCACCGAACCCTCCTTGCCATCCTGTCCGCACACAAAGGCATTAATGTCGAGACGAGTCTGTTGCGAAGCTTCGGCGGCATAACGTTCGGGAAGGTAGACAGTCCCCTGCCAGAGCCACTTGGAAGTGGGATTAGACGGGGTCGCCACAGCATTGCCTGATGCAGAGACCACATCGTTCTTGCCATTGGCATTAGCATCGACTTTCGAGTAGTTATCGAAATACTTGCCCGAAGCGACGAGCGAACGGACATCATAGAGCTTTGACTCATCAGTGACAAGCGAAGACTTGGTGGAAACCTGCTGCAAGGAGGCATCCTTAATCTTCAGTCCATTTGCACCAAACACGTCGGCCACACCTGCGACAGACTTGTCGAATATGATGTTGTAACGCACCTTTACGCATGCGAATTTCATGCTGAGTTCGTGCACGGTAGGAGTCTTGGTGCCTTCAGCCGGGATTGTGGTGCCGGCAGAGGGTTCGTAGATCATCGGGAGGTTGCCCGGCTCGGGGAGCTGCGAGGAGTAGTCGAGAAGAACCTTCTTGAGCTGGTCCTCCGAATTTATTCCCGACACGAGCGCATCCGGTATATTAGCCATCACATAGATAGAATAATCTCCGGGGCGCAGCCCCTTGAGTGTGAAAGTCTGGCTTGTCTTGTCGGAGATAATCTGGCTGCCGGAGGCAAGGATTCTGTTCTCCACAACGCCCGGAGCGAAGGCTATGAGCCGGAGCGAGTTGATCTTGCACTCCTGCTCTGTGGCATCCACACGGCCACTGTCGTCTCCTGCACGCGTGGCCTGAGGCATGGCAACGGTGAGCACCAACTGAGTGCCGTCATCGTAGCTGCCACCCTCTGCCTCGGGGGCATCGAAGATGGAGTCGGCACAACCCGACAAGCCCACCACGGCAAAGGCCATCACGAGGAGACTTAATATTTTGTAAGTGGAGTATTTCATGTTATTGCAAATCTAACAAATTATGCACATACACAAGACCGGGGTCTTAGAGATGCACGTTATCAACACGTTTAGCCCACGATAGGATGTTTACGAAAACATTGGCATAGCTCCACGACTTGTCGTTAAGCACCAACTGCACATCATATTCAAATTCGCGGTCGAGATATTCCTGGTCAGACCAGTTGTGCTGAGCGAAAGCCGCGTTTCCCTTGACAAGCAGATCGGCAAGGAGGGCAATCTCAGTGACATTGCCGGTCGACTTATTGCGGAAGCAGAGCTTGACACGCTGATTGCCATCTTGATGCATGATGAAACGGGGCAAACCGAAGTCGAGCACATTGCAACGGTTGCCGTTCTTGTCATCTTCTACAGTTGACTTGAACGGTGTGCAACGGATCACGGAAGATGCACCGGTATAATTGCCGAATACATCCATACGGTCGCGCGGCTGACGAGACTCAATCCATACCTCATAGTTAGAGAAGTCAGTGTTCTTGGGGAAATTCTCATGGAAGTAAGAGATTTTCACGTGGTTAGTGACACGCATCAGTTCAACGGTGCCATTAACTACGATATCCTCTTCCTGAGGATCCCCCTCCACCGGTTCCCTGGCCTCGGGGATGATGATGGGCACAGCCGAGCGCGTGCTCCATAGCGTATCGAGCATCACATTCTGGTGGGGCACGTAAGAATTATCATGGTCGAGGGCGATGCTCAGATTAGCGACACCTTGCCCCATGGCAGGCTCAGAGAGGCGAAATTTCGCGCCACGCCCATTGAGCGCAGCCTGATATCCGCCCGTATGTCCGTAAGCCACAGCATAGGCACTATATTTGCCGGGTGCGAGAGCGAGTGGTATCTTGAACCCATCTTGCTTCAGGGCATTGCCGGTTGAATAGTTGGAATGCTCTTCGGTCAATACCATCTTGTCGTTCTCATCAAACACATACACTTTCACGGTGCCGACATCAGAGCCGAAGCGGTTGGCCAGCGACGTGTTATATGTGTAAGAGAAATCGAGATATGCATTCACTTCAGGCTTGACGGCACAATCATCGAGATCATCATGCATTAACCCACAGCTCGCAAGGCCGGTGAGGGCGAGTGCGAGCGTGAGCATATGCAGGGAGGTTTTCTTCAGATTCATTTTATTAGAGGTCCACGTTGTGTACACGTTTAGCCCAGCTGAGTATGTTGACCGACACTGAGATGTAGAAATCGTTGACATCGTCGGGGATGTTGGGGTCAATCTCGGGCACCACCGGACTTCCGGGGTCTGAGATAGAGTTCACGACCACCTCATACCAGTTGTTGCGGAGCACACCGTAGCGGCCGAGATACTTGAGGTTGTCACCATTGTAGGTAGGATCACCCACCTGCCAGGGAGTCTCGGTGACGGGGTCGAAGTGCTTCACGCGGCTCACATAGTAAGTGTTGCCTCCTGTATAAGTAGCGATAATCTTGGCATCAGACTCGCCGAGACCGAGGGCCACAGCCACTTGCTTTTTCTGGGCAGTGGAGAGATCGGAGCCATCTTTCTTGATGCTGATTTCGTTGAGTGCGTGATAACCAGCCACAGTAGCCACTGAGCCGAGGTCAACGGTGATAGTACCGCCGATGGTATTGTGAGCCACATTCTCAATGTTGGTCTTGAGGTTGGCCGCAGTCCAAAGGGTATTGAGCGTGCCGAGACGGAAGAAAGTCTCACCCTCTGCCATGCCTGCGGGCGTATAAGAAGCACGGATGAGCACACGTGTGGTCTGACCCTGGAGCTGATTGTTGATGTCGAAAGTGTTTTCGAGTGCATACTCGCAAGCGGGGTTGGTGGTCACATCGCTTATCACATTGAAGGCAGCCTTCACTTGCTCCACAGTGGTGGGAGTGGTAGCGTCGCTGTAGTTGGGGTCGATAGCCCAGAACACACGCTTGAAGAGCTTGCCGGAGCCAAAGAAACGGTTGAGAGTGCCGTTACCGCTCCATATGTCGGCATAAGAAGCCTTGAGACCGTCAGTGACCTGAAGCGCATATGAGGTCTTGTTGGTGATATCGAGACCCCATGCGTTGATCTTGACCTTATCACCCTTGAAGAGGCCGTCTGCGATAGTCTCAGGGTTGGCAGCAGTGAGGCTCACCTTTGCCACGTTGCGCTGCACATAAGCCACCGAAGCAGCAGTGCCGTCAGAAGCCGCCTGAGCAGCTGTCTGGAAAATCTTGGCCTTGTTCACATCGCGGAGCACAGTGGGTTCCACAGTTGCGCTCTGATATTCAGGAGCGGAACTCATGGTGATATATTTTGCACCGTCAGCCTCAAGAATCATCTTGCTTGTCTGAGCCACCTTCGACCAGTCGCCGAGCTTCTGTCCGGAAGTGGGGAACACAAAGTCGGAAGCGTAATTGAGCACCACGATTGCGCCATACTGCACGTTGTCATTCTTAGGCTCAACGTTCTCGAGCTTAGCCACGCCGGTAGATGTTGTGGTCACTTCACCGGTAGCAGCGTCAGTCCATGACATGCCGGTAAGCTCGCCCATGCAGAGGAAAGTTGCCTCAGCATCGGTAGCAGCTTTCTTGAATATCAGCACTCGGCCATTCTTTACGGCATACTCCGAGGGAGCGCCCTGCTCGTCGGTTACAGCGCGAGAACCTGTGCCCTGCACAGAGGGAAGGTTTACACTGAAAGCTGCGAAACCTGTTTCAGCTTTGCTGGAGGAAGTAGTGTTGTCGGGTGCCTCGTTGGAGCACGACATCATCATGGCACATGCGGCTGCCATTACGCCGAATTTCAAAAATTTCATGAATATAGGTAATTTTAAGTTTTTTCTACTTGTTTTGTTTCTTAAGACGCACGAGACGCTCGAGAATCTTCAGGTTGGCCTCTGCTGATGCGATACCGGCATTTTGTGCCTCTGTGAGATACTTCTGCGCTGCGTCGTAGTCGCCGGTGTTCATTGCGAGCACACCGCGTGCATGGATAGCCTCGGGTGTGTTGCCGGCTTTCTTGAGATAGTTTGCGGCCTTTGTCCAGTTCTTATCGTTGAGAGCGGCGCAAGCTGCATTCAAGTTGGCCGTCTCATCTTCGGGATATGTCGCCACTGCTATATCCATAACCTCGTTAAACTCCTTGGAGCCGGGCTCGTAGGTCTGCGCCACGAGGAACATTTCGTTCAAGCTGGCCTGCTTGGGATTCTTCTTCATGATGGCCTTGGTCTCCTCCACAGTGAAAGGACGCACCACATAGCTCACCGTATAGTCAGAGTGACGCAGACCGGGATACCACTCCTTGAGCATATACTGGTAAGTCTGCGGGAAACGTTTCTTGATTTCGTTGTCGCGGGGATCAGGCTCGAGGTTGGGATTGTCGATTATGGCGAGAATCTCATTCTTCTCGGGCAGTGTACTCTCCTCCACAAGCCTGCGCAGGCCTGCCCAGTCCTCGGGGGTTGCATTGGATGTGAACACCTTGTCGGGGAGAGTGTAGAGACTCTTCACATACTCCTTGAGCGAGGCGGCACGGCCTTCAGCAAGGCGCGTATTGTTGGCATAAGAACCCTCAGGCGAAGCGTAACCGTGGATATTGATTTCTGTAATCGATACCATAGGGTCATTTTTCACGAGGTCGATTGTCTTCACGATCTTGGCAATCTCCTGACGGTTGCGGCGGTAGTCGGGAAGAATGTTGGTCTTGTTGACCACATAGTCTACGAATGCTGAGCCCTTCTCTGCGCGAGCCTTTACAGCCTCTGCCTTCGGGGCAAGGAAAGTCATCATGGGCGCGGGAGCCGGACGGTTGTCGAATTCACCAACCGGTATGCGTTTCTGGGCCTGGAGGTCACCGCAACCGCAGAGATCCTCGGCGAGCACCACATGTGAGTAGTCCATCCATGTCTCATAGGGGAAAGTGCGGTTCACTGACACAGACTGTCCGGTGCCGTTCTTGCGGCGCACCACCTCAGATGCATCGCGCACCGCGCGCTTAGGGTCACGCTCCCACCGGAGTTGCTCATCGCGTCCGTTCACCACAATCTTGCCTAATGCAATAGAGTCACCTTCGCCCACGAATATAGGGGTATATATCACCTGTTCGGAGCCTTTAAGTTTCAAGGCCGAGAGGTCAAGGTCGAACGCCACGTTCATGTTTCCATCGGCAGTGGTGAGTGAGACGTTCTGCACCTTCACGGCATCGAGGGTCGTTTCGGCCCTATGCGAGGCAGCGAATGCCGGAGCAGCGGCCATCAGCATGGCCACAGACGTTATTATATG
>CAJUIJ010000048.1 GCA_910586175.1 uncultured Muribaculaceae bacterium
GTCTTTATAGGATGCGGACCTTCGCCATTTTTCACTTCCTTGATGGTGTGGTAAAGGCGTTCGTCGATGATGAGCTCGTTTTCAACAACAGCGTTGGTGATGTCTTCGACCAGAGCCCAGCCGATGCCTCCGCCGCTGCCGGTGTCGATGAAACCATCCTGCGGACGGGTGTAGAGCGCATATTTGCCATTTACGAATTCAGGATGAAGCACCACATTGCGCTGCTGGCTCTTGCACTTCAGGTCAGGAAGACGCTCCCAGTTGATCAAGTCTTTGGTGCGGGCTATACCGCAAGTAGCTGTGGCTGCGCTCAGGTCGCCGGGCATCGTATCATCGTGACGCTCCACGCAGAAGAGGCCGTAGATCCAGCCATCCTCATGCTGTGTGAGACGCATGTCATATATGTTGGTACCGGGCACCTCATCCTCGGGCATCGTGATAGGGCGAGGCCAGAAGCGGAAACTGTCAACTCCATTGGGGCTTTCGGCCACCGCGAAAAACGATTTGCGGTCATTGCCTTCCACACGCACCACCATCACATATTTGCCATTCCACTTTATGGCACCTGCGTTCAAGGTGGCGTTGATACCGATCCGCTCCATAAAGAACGGATTGGTTGCCGGATTGAAATCATATCTCCACTCCAAGGGGGCCATGTCGGCTATAACCACCGGATTGACGTAGCGGCGGAATATGCCATTACCCTCAAGAGGTGTATTGGGTCGGTTGATAAGCTCCTCATGGCGTGCTATGACAAGAGCTTTACGCTGTTCGAAATTCATCATCTCCATTTCTGTATGTATGTTATTTTAGATTTTCAGATGTAGGTTATTAATAAGATTCCTGTCAATAGATTTACTCCCTTCATATCAAAGTTTACTCATCTCCTTGCAGAAGACAGTTTTTGCATTGTCGTGAAATTCCTTGAAATCTTTCACGCCGGGATGTCCGGGATAGGGAGTATACCAATGGTTTGGCTTTGTGTTGCTGTTGCGCCACACTGTGACAAATGCCACATTATACTTATCGAGCACACGCATAAGGCGCGTCATATACCAGTCGGACGAAGGGAGTCCCTCGAATCCGGTCTCGCTGAATGCAGCCACCTTGCCATGTTCCTTGGCAGCCCTGACGGCAGCCCCTAATGTCTTGTCAATACGGTCGAAAAAGATACTGTCGGCATCAGGACCATCGAAGTAGTAGACATCCGCACCCATCACGTCGACATAGTTGTCGCCCGGATAGCGTTGCATGTAGTCCTCATAGCTGTTGACGTTGCTCTTGTCGGGCGAATATACCCACACCACATTGTCGATACCCTTGTCGTCAAACACCTCGCGGGTGAGTTTCCACAGGTTCTTGTAGTCATCGGCCGAGCCATGGTTTATACCCCACCAGAACCATTCGCCGGTATGCTCATGCCACGGACGCCACATCACCGGGATGCGCTTTCCATCCTTGTCGCGGAGGTCGCCGATAAAATCTGCCGTCATTCCGATCCACTTGCGCAGCGTGTCGGTCATGGCCTTATCACGCATCACCACTGCGAGAGTGGAATCATTGGCATTGTCCCAGGAGTCGCCTCCGGTGAGCGGGTTGCGCAGATGCCACGACAAGGCGTTCATGCCTCCACGGGCATCCTGCTTCACTATCTCGGCCTTTATAAACTCAAAAGGCACACCATCGAGCTGCTTGTCAGCTCCTGTCTCTATCCAACCCAAGTCCCAGTTCATTACAGCCGGATAGTCCCCACTGACAGTCTTGACATCAGATGAGTCGGGCATATATTCCCAATAGCGTCCATAGGCAGTGTCGTCATGATGACCGAACGCAGTCAGCGAGTCTTGCTGCAACTTCTGCAAGCGCGCAAGCATGATCTCTGCCGGTGTCTTGGAGTCGGCGGCCTCAGCTTTCTTGCCACCGACGCAGGCACACAGCGACATCGCTGCTACACCTATTGCTATCGTTATCAAGATTCTTTTCATGATATTATGATTTTTATTATTTTGGTCAATTTGTCATTTTGACATTATGTCATGATGCCAATTTGGTATCAGTATGTCACTTCCACTTTCACGGTTGTTCCTTCCTGCTGCTGCGACACTTTGTTGCCCTTCAGCACCACTCCGTTGAGTTTAAGTTCTTTTTGCGCACCCGGCTTGGCCATGATTTCATAAGTCGCGCCACGCCATTTCCGCGTCACCTTGAATTCGCCCACTTTTGCCGGCAGCTTCGGATCCACAATCAGGCCGTCGTAATCGGGACGTATGCCGAGCAGATATTGCGATATCGCGAGCCAGTTCCACGCTGCGGTGCCGGTGAGCCAGGAGTTCTTGCCCTCCCCTTCCACGGCTGCATCGCGCCCTGAAGTCATCTGGCAATACACATAAGGCTCCACCTTGCGGAGCTTCTGGTCGCCACGCTCTATGAAGGCCGGAGCTATCTTGGTATAATAATCCCAAGCCCTTTCAGGGTCTCCATAAAGAGCCTCCGCCACCATTATCCATGGATTGTTGTGAGTGAAAATACCGGCATTCTCCTTATATCCTTTCGGATATGTGGAAATCTCGCCATATTCCAACACATATTCGGTAAATGCGGGCCAGTTGAGCACAATGCCATAAGGAGTGTCAAGATGCTTTTTCACAGATTCCAGGGCTTTCTTCACGAGTCCCTTATCCTTACCGATACCGGCCATGCCGCACCAGCCCTGGCTCTCTATGAATATCTTGCCCTCCTTATTTTCATTGGAGCCGACGGGACGACCGTCAAAATCATAAGCACGGAGATACCATTCGCCATCCCAACCATGATTTTCCACGGCCACAGCCATCTTCCCGGCCTCCGCATCAGCAAAATCAGCCTCTGCATCATGACCTTTTATGCGGCACATGCGGGCATATTCGCGTGCGAGCATCACAAACTGGCCGGCAATCATCAGGCTCTCCGCCTTTGACCCTTCGGTCTTGTTTTCCGTAGTCTGGAAAGACTCATTCGGATCGTTGGAGAAACAATTGAGGTTCAGGCAGTCATTCCAGTCGGCACGGCCTATGAGCGGAAGACCGTGAGGGCCAAGGTGCGAAGTCACATAGCGCACTGAGGCAGTCATATGGTCGAGCAGCGAGGCCTTGTCATTATCGTTGTTATCGTAAGTCACCTCCTCATCGAGTATCGAGAGGTCGCCGGTCTCCTTGATATAGGTGCTGACCGCAAACACGAGCCACATGGGGTCATCGTTGAAGCCCGAACCGATATCGTTGTTGCCACGCTTGGTGAGGGGTTGATACTGGTGGTAGCAGGAACCGTCGCGACGCTGAGTCGCAGCGATATCGAGTATCCGTTCGCGTGCACGACCGGGAATCTGGTGCACGAAGCCGGCCAAGTCCTGACAAGAATCGCGGAAACCCATGCCGCGTCCTATGCCGCTTTCAAAAAATGAAGCCGAACGCGAGAAGCAGAATGTCACCATGCACTGATACTGGTTCCATATGTTCACCATCCGTTCAAGCTCTACAGGTCCTCCTTCCATATTAAAATTGGAGAGAATAGAACTCCAATAATCACACAGATTGTCAAATTCCCTGTCAACTTGTTCTGATGATGCGAATTGTGACATGAGTTCCCGCGCCGGCTTCTTATTGACGATTCCCTTGCTTTCCCATTTATCTTCATCAGGCAGCTCCACATAGCCGAGCATGAACTCCAAGGAGCGTGATTCACCCGGCTCCAGAGTCACCCTGACATGGTGCGAGGCCACCGGACTCCACCCGTGTGCCACCGAATCATGGCTCTTCCCCTCGCTAACCACCTGCGGCTCATCGAAGCCATTGTATAGACCGAGAAATGACTCACGGTCTGTGTCAAAACCCACTATGTCGGAATTGACATGAAAGAACGCGTAATGGTTGCGACGCTCCTTATATTCTGTCTTATGATAAATTGTGGATCCTTCCACCTCGACTTCACCGGTAGAGAAATTACGCTGGAAGTTTTCCATATCGGTCGAAGCATTCCAGAGGCACCACTCCAGGAATGAGAATATGGAGATATGCTTCACCTTATCAGTGGTGTTGGTGAGCTTGAGACTCATCAGCTCAGCCGGGGCGCCGAGGGGCACAAACATGCGGAGCTGCGCTTTCAGACCGTTGCGGACACCTGATATGACCGTGTAGCCGAGACCGTGGCGACACTCATAAGAGTCGAGTTCGGTCTTTGTCGGCTTCCAACCCGGATTCCAAGCCGGCTCACCATCCTCCTTGATATAGAAATAGCGGCCTCCGGCATCCATAGGCACACCATTGTAACGGTAACGGGTGAGACGGCGGAACTTTGCATCGCGAAAGAAAGAGTATCCGCCGGCCGTATTCGATACGAGCGAGAAGAAATCGCGCGTGCCGAGATAGTTTATCCATGGCCACGGGGTGGCCGGATTGGTGATTACATATTCTTTATTCTGGTCGTCGAAGTGTCCGTACTGCATTTTTAATTTCTTTTTATCTTGTCATTATGACATTATGTCATGATGTTGTGATGATGTCGATTTTTTTGGTTCGGCCTGCGCAGTCACCCGCGCAGACCGATATTTACAGGGGTAATTGATGTTTCTTATTTGAGTGAGGGCATCTGCTCGCGGTTGATCACAAACGGGTTCTGCATCACCGAGCGGATATATTCGGGAGTATTGCCAAACTCATCGGCCACTATACCCTGGTTTGCAATGTTGTGGGTATACCAGAGCATGAACCATGACCAGTTGGCGCCCTTGGCTATGCAGTCTGCCGGGTCTTCGAGCATACCGCACTCCGACAGGCTCACGAGACGCTTGCCTTCGGTGAGTGCAAGCGCACCCTTGTATGGTTCGGGCTTGGCATCGTGCGTATCCTCATAGAGGTCCACGCCCACGATATCCACATAATCATTGCCGGGATAGCCCTCGAGAAGCTCGGCCTCATGGCCGGCAGACACCTGAGCAGTCCATACCCATATGATATTGTTGAGTCCGTGGTGCTTCACCAATCTGTCATACATCAGCTTCCAGAGCTGCTTGGTGGCTTCCTGACCATGACGGCCCCACCAGAACCAAGGATTGTTGTAGACGTAGCTTCCGGCAGCCTCATGCAGCGGACGGAACAACACCGGCACACCTGCATCCTGGAGTTTCTTGAAAATTGCAGCTACCTTGTCAAGGTCTTTGAGGATGAATTCATTCTGCCAAGTACCGGTCTTCAGGGCTTCGCGGATATCGAAATCTGTCTTGTCCTCACCTGTTATGTTGTAGCCGTAACGGTCAAGGTTGGTAGCCTTGTAGGCAGCCTCATCGGTGGGGGCATTCCAGTGCCACATGTAACTTACCAGACCATTCTTCTTCCAATGCTCCAAGGGTATGCTGATATCTGCTGTATCCACCCATGTGGCATTAAGATTGATGAGGTCAAGGCCGGCCACTGCCGGGTAGGAGTATGTGAAACTGTATAACCAATTGGAGAAATCGTTGTTGATGTCAACATTCGACATGGCACCCGAAAGGATACGCTTGCCGCTCTGCTCTATAAGGAAGTTGAGCACCTTCTTGGCCTGTGCGGTGGCATTCGGGTTGGAAAGAGTGGCGAGATAGCCTGACTCGGCCGCGCCTTTCTCCGTGACGAATGTCAGTTTGTATGCCTCCGCATATGCGAAGCCCTTGTTTGCAATCACTGCATCGGCAGGCACCTCGAGAGTGTAGGCAGTGCCCGGCTCGAGATCCACGTTGACCACAAGCTTCTTGTCCTGCACGGCGGCATAAGCACGCATACCGTTGAGTGTGACACACGATGATGGATTCACCGAAATCTGACCGTCATAGGTGAGCCAAATCTGGTCCACATCCTCGGCCTTGATCACTGAGCCTTCGGGCAGTGAACTCTCCACCACCTTGGCGGAGGCCTGAGGGGTCTCTTCTATCTCCGGATAAATCATCTTATCCTTCTCGCAGCCCATCAGCCCTATGCCGAGACACATGGTAGCTGCTATCATGATATATTTTGATGTTCTATACATTGTTAAATTCAGAATTTAGAATTTAAAATTTAGGGAATGCTCTTACTTGTCAGCTTGCCATTCCACAGACTTAAGGATGATATGACAACCCTTGAACGCCCATCCGGGATTACCGTTGAAGAGTTCATCGAGGTCTGCCTGTTCCACTCGGATCTGCAATGAGGTCTGACCCTGCTCCATCTCGATGATATCGGGGTGGTTCGCAAATCCTGTGACCCAATCCTTGCGATATGTGGGCTGGAACTGCCACCAAGTGGCGGTGTCATCTTGTGTGAAGTGGAATGTGAGCGTGCCGGGTGAAGTCACTGTCTTGCTGAATACGTCCCAGACTTGATCAGCGCATTCCTCGCCGACCTGCAGATAACCGCTCCAGTCACCGAAGTCAATATTGCCTACCCATATTGTATTACCCTCCTTGGGTGTGGATATAGCTTCTGTTTCAACCGAAATTTTGCCGTTCTGCACGAGCGTGATACGACCGTCCACAACACCGTGGGGAGCCTTGACCGTAAGGGTCTTGCCATCGGCCGACACTGTCCAGTTGCCATAAGACATCTCCTTGCCTCCGGGCCAGGTGATACGGGTCACACGGTCGAGCAACTTACCTGTGATTGTGAGTGTCATGCCTCCCATCACGTTATCTTTGGGAGAAATAGACTCAAACTCTATTTCAGGGAGAGTCACGTCGAAAAGCTTCATGCCTGAACCGTTCTTCAAGGCTGCCGTCACCTCTCCCGACTTGGTGTCGTTGGGCACCGTCATCTTGATGCTCTTGCCATCGGCTGCAATCTCCTTGTAGGCCTCGGCCTGACCGGGGAAGTATATCTTGTCGATCTGCGCAAGGTTCTTGCCGGTGAGCGTGATGCTGTGACCGAAGTCGCTTGCAGTTTCCGACACCGCCTCAACAGCCGGGGCGAGAATCTCGATGGGGGTCTCCCACTCCTGCTCCCAATCATCGCCGTTGCTGAATGTGAGGTTGCCGCTCGCACCGTCGGCAGGAGCGTTGAAACATATCGTGGTGGCTGTCTGCTCCGTGAAGTTCTCGGGAGTCAGCTCATAGCCGTTGGCAAACTTAATCGAAGCCACATTGTAGAGGAACTTACCGGTTACGGTCACCTTGTCGCCCACATTGACCTTGAGCGGGGCAACATCTGTCACCTCCACCTCCTCTATAAAGGTTATGATAGAGCGCGAAGTCACAATGTCGCCGTTGCTCATCACAAGCTTGATCTGGCCGGGCACGGCAGCCTCGGGCACTGTCACTGTAATCTTGTCGTTGGTGCGTGAGGTGAATTCCTTGACGCTCACATTCACCGGAAACACCACTTCCCTCACATCATTGAGGTTCTTGCCGAGAATGGAGATATCCTTGCCGCGCTCAGCAGGCGAGGGTCCGAATGAGTGGAGGTCGCTCTTCAGGAATGGTATGTCGTTGTCATCCTTGCAACCGGTGACCCCGGCGGCCAAGCCGACAGCCACGAGGGCTGTCAGCATGGTCTTCATTATATTTCTTGCTTTCATCAGTTTTAAAATTGTCATTCAATACGAATGTGAAGTAACGTGGATTGATTAATCTATTTCGACGATACGGATGTTGTCAATACGCACATCGAGGTCGAAAGCCATTGTGCCGGGAGTGAATGCACCGAAAATCATCATGCCGAAGTTGTAATACTCGGAGATATTGCCGATCACACGGTTGTCCACCTTACCCTCCTTGTCATACTTGAAGTCGGTCAAGGGTATAGTGACTGTAGTCCAGCCGTTGGTGGTGAAGGGTGTGTCACCGCCGAGACTCAGCCAAGGCATCCAGTGAGCCTGTGCCTCAGGTCCGTCTACATCAACCTTCTCATCTTCCTTGAAGAACCACATCAGCATCGGCAGGTTAGCCCACGACACGATGTTGGTCTCAAACCTCACTGCGAGCTTCGACAAGTCGCCGTTGGCGATGGGCTTGCCGCTTGCAGCGTTCCAATATGCCCAGTTCATGGCGTTATCCCATGCCCAGGCGCCAGCCTGCGCTTTCTTGAAGTTCAGGTAACGGCCCGACACTCCATCCTCATCAGAATATCCGCCAAGTCCCCATGGGTTCTCGTAGCCGCCGGGTTCGAAGTTGCAAATCATGCCGTCAGTCTCGAGGAACTTGAAGGGTACTGTGGAAGTACCGTTTTCGCTCGTGAGCTTGATGTAACCCTCCTCGGTGGCGCCCTGAGGCACTGTCACCATAAGCATCTCCTTGGTATACTGGTCAGGCTCCACGGTGATTCCACCGGGGAATGTGACAGTCAAGGGTATGTCGCCTGTAGCGAGGAAGTAGTCTCCCTTCATGGTCATGACATCGCCGGGCGACGCATACTGACACGACACCGAGAGCACTATGGGAGCAGGAATCCTCACCGAGAAGGGATAAACAGTCTCATGTCCCTTGGAGGTGACGAAGCGCACCTCGTCGGTGATGCTCTGCGGCAATGTGTTGGGTACATCCACTATGATGCTGTTGGAAGTCACCATAGTGGGGTTCAGTTTCGCTTTCTGGTCGTTAAACCAAACCTGCTGCACATCGCCCATGTCGCGGCCGATAAAGGCGATACGCGAGCCGAGGGCAGCCTCCACAATCAGGGAGTCAGCGGCCTGCGGGTCGCAGACGCGGCAGAATTCGATTTTCGGGGTAGAGTCCTTATCCTTTTCGGCATCGGTCTGTTCGCAGCTCGTCATGAAGCCAACGGCGCACACCATTGCCGCCCCTATGCTGAATATTTTAAATATCTTATTCATGGTTACTGTTTGTTCGGTTTAATTGTAGAAGTTCACGATTTCGCCCAAAAGTGCGGGTGAGCTTGTGGTGGCGGCTGCCGGTATCGGAAGCTGGAAGGCCGACGCATTGATCATGATCGGGTCATACATGCCATAGTCTGCCACGCTGCACACTATCTTGTAGCTGCTCTCCAGGTTGGCATGAGCCTCGTCGTTCTGGTTCCAGTCTTTGAACACATACATGCTGGCGCGGTTATAGCCGGTTTCGTAACCTGAGTTCAGGAAGTCAAGAGCTGCCTGATCACCCTCGCGATAACGGAGACGCAGAATGTCAAACCAGTTGATCGACTCGAATGCAAACTCACGGCGACGCTCCTTGATGAGATCTCTGAAGGTGAGTGTAGTGAGTCCGGCGAGACCTGCACGGTCGCGCACGCTGTTAATCTGGTCGAGTGCCTTCTGGTCGTTGGTGCTGTTATTTGTACCCATGATTGCCTCGGCATATATGAGATACATGTCGGCAAGACGAATCAGGTAGATGTTGTTCGACGCATCCTGGTTGTTTGATGTAGTACCGTTGCCGTCGGCATCGCGACCGATCACATATTTCTTGATGTGAGAGTTCATCTCATTGCGGTCTTCGACCACCGAACCTGCTTCATAGGCCTGTGTCTGGTAGGTATAACCACCTTCGGCAGTGTTGAGGTTGGGATAGAAGTCACCGTTCTGCATGAATGTCCATTTGCGACGCTTGTCCACCTTGTCATACATGGTCTGGAGCGAGATAGTGGGGCCCTTGCCGGCACCCCAGCAGCCGTCGGCCACCTTCGCGCTGCGTCCCCATGCGATTGTCTTGGGGTTACCTGTGCCATAACCGAGTGTGCCGCACTGGATTGCGAGTATCGATTCAGGACCGTTGTTGCTCACCTCATCGAAGAGGTTGTCAAACATTATATCCTTTACGTTGGTGCTGTTTTCAATCACATACATTGCATCTTCGGCAGCACGCTTGTAGAGGTCATTGCGGTCATATCCGTAGTCGCTGTGCGAGGCCATGGTGAGAAGTATGCGTGCGCGGATGGCACGGGCAGTCTTCTTTGTGGCGCGATATGCATCCGTGTCGGTGTCGGGGAGTGTGTTGACCGCAAAGTCTGCATCCTCGAGGGCGAAACGGTAGATATCCTTCTGCGGATTGCGGGGGAGGTCAAACTTGTTGTTGGCGATGTTGTCGGAGTTGTGTGTCACAATCGGGGCATCATGCCAGCATTCGGCGATATACCAGTAGCAGTATGCGCGGATTGCACGTGCCTCTGCCTGAGCGCGCTCCACGGCTGCCTCGTCTACACCCTGCACATATTTGGGCATATCCTCAATCACCGAGTTGCACTGGCTTATCACATTGTAGAGACCTTTCCAGCCTTCGTTGAGAAACTGGTTCACATTGGTATATGTGCCGAAATACCACTGACCTTCGGCATCGTAAGTGTAATACATGTCGCCTACGAGTTCGTCGAGCTTCCAATGGAATCCCATATAGAAGTCTCTCCATATCATGGCTGAGTATAGCACTTTAGTATTGTCGCGGATTGCAGCCTCCGAGGTGTAGTAGTTGTCCTGCACGGGCTTGTCTTCGGGCACGACGGTCAAGAAATCGTCGCACGAGCTGAAGAGGGTGCTCGCCAAGGCTGCGGCTGCTATCAATTTATATACTGTTTTCATCTTTATTCTTTATGGAGTTGGATTAGAATGTCAGGTTAAGTCCGAGTGTGTAGGTGCGCGGAGTCGGATAACGACCGCGGTCTATATTCTGGAGCAACGCGCTCTGGTTGTACGCACCGATTTCAGGGTCATAACCGCTATACTTTGTGAATGTATGCACGTTCTGCACATTGAAGTATATGCGGGCTGCCGAGAGGAACACTTTCTTGCACCACTTGGTGGGGAGGTTGTAGCTCAGCGAGATGTTCTGGATGCGGAGGTATGTTGCATCTTCGAGCCAACGGTCGCTCATGCGGTTGTTGCCGTTGCCGTCGAGCGATGAGAAGCGGGGATTGCCGTTACCTTCGCTAACCACCACCACGTTGTCGGGGTCGTTGTAGGAGCCTTCAGGATTGATGAGGCCGAGCTGCACGCCCTTGAGCACGCTTGCATCCTGGTTGTCCCAGATTGAGCTCTGACCCTCTGTGCGGTAGCGCACCCAGTTGAGTATCTTGCCGCCGAACTGACCGGTGAGGCCGATCGAGAGTTCCCAGTCTTTGAAGCGAACGGTGTTGGTCCAGCCATATGTCAAGTCGGGGTTGGGGTCGCCGATCACCACCTGGTCGTTGGAGTCGATCACACCGTCGCCGTTCTGATCCTTGAACTTGATGTCGCCGGGCCATGCGCCTGATGTGCGGTCCACATTGTTGGAGTATGGATCTGCGCTGCCTGTCTGCGTTGCATGCTCGCGAATCTCCTGTGCGTTCTGGAATATACCCTCTGTCTCGTAGCCGTAGAATACACCCATTGGCTGACCCACTGCAAACATTGATACTGTCTGGAACTGTGAATACCAGTCTATATTGCCATAGATAACCTGGTCTTTGTCGTTAAGGGCCACAATCTTGTTGCGGTTGAACGACATGGTGAGGTTAGATGTCCAGTCCCAATCTTTGGTCACCACCGGACGGCCTGTCAACGCGATGTCGAAACCACGGTTGCGTGTCTTACCGATGTTGGCGTAAGGTGTCTGGATGGCGTTACCCTCGTTGGTCACACCGATGTGGTTCGGAGCGTACACCTGGAGCAGGAGGTCCTTGGTCTCTTTGTTATAGAGGTCGAAGGTAAGTTCCAAGCGATTCTGGAATGCACCGAAGTCGATACCGAGGTTATACTGCACCGAAGATTCCCATTTCAGCTTGTCGTTGGCAAGGTTCTTGGGGAAGAAACCTGTGCCGAAGGGTGTGTTGATCTGCTGCATTGCAGCCGCGTAGCGGTATGTGTCGATGTTGGAGTTACCCACCTCACCGTAACCGAGACGGAGCTTGAGGTTGCTGAGCCATGAGGCATTGTCAAACCAAGCCTCGTTACCGATACGCCATGCCACTGCCACAGAGGGGAAGTAACCCCACTTGTTCTTGGGTCCGAACTTGGAGCTACCGTCGGCACGTATAGTGGCTGTCAAGAGGTAGCGGCTGTCGAAACCATAGTTCACACGACCGAAGAATGATGTGGTGGTGGCTGAATCTTTCCAACCGTCGTTGTTTACGAACTCACCGTCGTTGGTCATCACCTTGTTGTCGTCGGTGGTGAAGTTTTTCTTCACAAACCATGTGCCGTTCCAGCTCGACTCTGAAGCCTCGAAACCGGCCATCACAGTCAGGTCATGCTTCTCTGCGAATGTCTGGTTGTAGGTCAGGTAGTCTTTCTGCATCCAATAGAAGCTGTGGTCTTCGCGGTGATACATCTGGTTGATGTCGTTTTTCACGGTGCCGAAGTCGTAGCGGGGAGAGTATGCATTGTTCTGGTTCTGGCTTGCATCGAATGCGTATTCGGCGCGGAATGTAAAGTGCTTCAGGAAGTCAACCTGAGCATAGAAGTTACCCATGACGCGCTGACGAAGCAGTGTATTGTTCTTTTCCAATGCGAGTGCCACGGGGTTCCAGCTCGAAGAGCCGTTCACGGTGGTGGGTCCTGCCCAGTTGCCGTCGAAGTCGTATACCGGCACAGAGGGCATCATGGTGACTGCCTGCATGATCACACCGTCAGAACCGTCGTTGAGCGTGATCTTCTCGTTGGTGCGCGTATATGCGAGAGAACCTCCCACTTTCAGCCAGTTGGTGAACTTGTGGTCAATGTTGAAACGTGCGTTGAAACGTGTGAAGTCAGAACCGATGATGGTACCGTCCTGACCCATCCAACCGCCCGACATGGCGTAAGTGGTCTTGTCGTTACCGCCGGTGAGGCTCACCTGATGGCTCTGCATGAAGGCTGTGCGGAATATCTCGTCCTGCCAGTCTGTGCCGAGGCCGAGGATGCTGGGGTCAGCATATGTCGGGTCATAGTTGCCGTCGCCGATTATGCCCTGATCGTAGAGTTTGTTCTGGAACACTGCATATTCGCGCAGGTTCATCATGTTGAGTTTCTTGGGGGCTGTCTGCCAAGCCACATAACCGTCGTAGGTGATGTTGGCGTGTCCGGCAGATCCGCGGCGCGTTGTGACAAGCACAACACCGTTGGCACCGGCCGCACCATAAATTGCACAGGCAGAGGCATCCTTGAGCACGTCGATGCTCACGATATCGCTCGGTGCGATAGCCGCTAAGGGGTTGACTGTGGTCTGGCCATTCGTACCGCCCGCCCACTCGAAACCTCCGATGCTGCTGTTGGAGGTGCTCATAGGCACACCGTCAATCACATAGAGAGGCTCGTTGGAGCTTGTGAGCGACGACGCACCACGTATACGTATGGAGGTTGCACCGCCGGGAGCACCGGAGTTCTGTGTCACCTGCACACCGGCGATCTTGCCCTGAAGCATCTGGTCGGCGTTGGTCACGATAGTCTTTTTCATCGCATCCTCTCCCAACGAGGAGACAGAGCCTGTAAGGTCGCTCTTCTTCTGGGTGCCATAACCTACCACTACCACCTCGTCGAGCACGTCGGCGTTGTCTTTCATGGTAACGTCAATCTTTGTTTTGCCATCGACCTTGATTTTCTGGTCTGTCATGCCCACATAGCTGAATAACAATGTGGACTTGCCGCTCTTGACAGTTATTGCGTAGTTGCCATCCAAATCGGTCATAGTGCCGTTAGTTGTGCCATCCTCACGGACCGTGACGCCGATCAGCGGCTCACCCGTGGAATCGACAACAGTCCCGTTCACCTTATGCTGCGCCCATGCCCCGAAGGAACAGCTCAGCATGGCGATGAAGAGGAACAGGAACCTTGTACATGTTCGCATCATTGTCATAATGTAAGTTAGATTTTTTTGGTTATTGTTTGTTATTATTGTAATTCACAATTTCACGGTGCAAATTTAATCTTTTTTACCACCGTACTGTTAGACTATTTTTGACTTGTTATAATACTTTATTTGCTTAGTGCATCTATAAAATGTTAAAATATTACAGCAAATATTTATAACATGTTTTACAACATAGTTTTACAAGACTTCTTGATTACCTCGAGCGTGGAACTGTCGGTTGAGAATACACTGTTGAGTCCTTGTGCTTCCTGTGCCGGGTCTCCGCTGTATTGGTCACCCGGCTGCCATGTCTCATGCGAGGGTGTGCATTCGCCTCCCCACCCCCAGAAGTTGCAACCCTGCAACACCTGATCGGTGGCCACCATGCTGAAAACTCCTTCATAGAATGCGTCGCGCCCCTTGGTCTTTGCATCCTTGCCAAACTTGAATCCGTCGCGGGGATATCCGAACTCCTCAAGCACGAGTGGCTTGCCCAACTCTTTGCTCACCTCGCCATGCTCATTTATATATTGCTTGGCCTTGGCGAGGGCTTGCGGCACTTTCTTGGCAAGGTTTTTCTCATTTACCCAGCCCCAGTTGTATGGCCAGAGGTGAAGTGTGCCATAGTCTATGGCCGGTGACTGATGTATGCGCTTCCAGAGCTGCATGTCCTGCTCGCAGCCATGCTTACCCTCGCTGCCGAGCGACACGAGATGATTGGGGTCATGACGCTTTATCAACTCGGCCACCGAGATTGTCCACTCGGCAAACTTCTCCTTGCCCGCATCGCTGAATGCTCTCGGCTCGTTGGCAATCTGCCACGCCATTATGGCGGGACTCTCCGAGTATGGCTTGCCGGTTATGCTGTTGGTGCGTGTCACCATGTTGCGCACATGGTCGGCATAAAGCTCCTTGGCCTTGTCGTTGGCAACAAATTGGCTCACAAATTCCATATATTTGTCATAGCCGGCCTCGCTCGGCACAGGGCACCAGCCTGCACCGGCCCATTCGAGATAGGCACCGTAGCCGCCGCTCCATTCCCAGGCATTGCCTAAGTATAGCACTGCTTTCATCTCTCTTTTCTCAAGTTCGGCAAGCAACCTGTCGAGACCGGCAAGCAACTGCTCATCATATACGCCGGGGGCTTTCTGAAGCACCGGCGATATATGCGAAGCGAGTCCTTCGCGCCCTTCGCCACCCACAAGCACCCGCACATTGTCGATGCCCAATGATTTCAAGGTGTCGAGTTCGCGGATGAGGCGATCCATGTCGCCTCCCTCCCCTTCCGAACCCAATATGCCACCATACCAGAGGTTGGTGCCCACGAAACGGTAGGGCTTGCCATCTATCTTGAACTGACCGTTATCCACAGTCACAAATCCTTTCTTATCCACTATCTTGTCGTTGCGACCACGTTTCAGGTAATGTTTCACCATCACCGACCATGGCTTGAGGTCCTCGTCTCGCCAGTCGCGACCGTCGGAGGGTGCGCCTGGACGCAGCATTGAGCAGGTCTCCACCTTGTCGCTCAGCGACCAGCATATCCAGCTGATGTCATGCTCATCGGCAAGCTGCATCCATTCATCCCACGAGGCAGGGTCTATCACTCCGTCGCCGGTATGCTCCATAGCAGCGCATTCCGACATGAAGATAGGCAAGCCCTTGCTCAGCGCATACTTTGCCTTGTCGCGGAAGTGATCTTTATGCGTGGCTGCATAATAGTGAAGCGAATACATCAGGTTGTCAAACTTTGTGATAGGATCATCGGCAGCCTTGTCGACCTCCTGGTCCCAGCGGGGTGTCGGCACTATTATCACCGATTCCGGCGCATTGGCTCGGATGACCGGTATCAGCGCCTCGCTATATTCCTTGGTTTCTTGCCAAGGCACTTCGGTTGGCTCGTTCCATATCTCATACAGCACGTTGGGGAGATGACCATATTTCTTTGTCACATCCTCAAAAAATTTCTTGGCGAGCGGCAGGTTGTTGACATGGCTGTGAAAGTCCACAAGCACATAGCAATCATTCTGCACCGCACCGCGCACCACGCGGTCAACACACTCATAGGCGAGTTCGGGATTCTTGTCATAGGTGAGCGAATCAAGGTCGAGACCTATGGAGCAGCGCACTATGTCGGCGCCCCAATCACGGGCAAGCCGTGTCACACTCCCTTCGTTGAAAAACCTTGGCCACATGTTATGCCAGCCGAAGCTGACACCGCGCAATTGCACCGGCTCTCCCTTGGCATTGACAAGCTTGGTGCCTTCCACGTGCAGACGGCCATTCTCGCTGACCACACCCTTCACCTGCGGTTTTGAGGCAAAGAGTCCGGCAGCAACCATCACTCCGATCATTAATGTCAGAATTCTCTTTATCATACGTATCAGAATTTTTACATCATTATCTTAAGTCTATATTCTCAGGAATTAAAATGGAACGGAGATTCCGTTTCACCATCCGTAATTACATTGACCCATTGCTCCGTGCTTGGGTTACTCAGTTGTCGTCGCCGGAGGCTCCTCCCTCCCGGTGGCTTCGCGCTTGGGTTACTCAGTTGTCGTCGCCGGAGGCTCCTCCCTCCCGGTGGCTTCGCG